>JBNKGN010000144.1:0-8149 GCA_050289845.1 Crocinitomicaceae bacterium
AATTCCATTACTGCGGCGATTTCCGATGCTTTTGCCGCTCCGATACCTGAGAACTTTTGTAATTCCGAAAGCGACTTTCGCGCTAGCAACTGCAAATCATTATCGACGCTTTCCAGTATGGTTTGTGCCAATTGCAGTGCGCTCATACTTTTGGTACCAGTGCGCAGGACGATCGCTAATAATTCTGCATTTGATAACGAATTTCGTCCGTTCGTTTGTAATTTTTCGCGTGGCTGTTCATCTTTTGCCCAATCTTTCATGGGCCGCCTCAATACCTTCTCTTCCATTCCACTTAATTTACATTTTATTACCAGAGGTTTTATCGACAATTTGCCTTTTAAAACATTTTCTCTCCTCCATTTAAGTTACTATTTTCTCTCGTATTTTTAACCCCATGTATAAATTTTTAGTCCTCTTTTTCTTTTTTTCTCTCTCTAGTGTTTCGGTTGGGCAAAATTTCCAACTAAACGACTTTCTCTCAGAGAACGATTCTTTGGATGCTGCTGTGGACAGTATCTTTCACTCCTTATCGAATGACGCCAGGGTTGCTCAGTTATTAATGCCCGCCGTTGGAAGATTGGGGTCCGAACCTGATTCAATCAAAGCATTGATTCGCGACAACAAAATTGGCGGTGTTTTAATGCTAAATGGAACCGTGGACGAATTTTCAAAGTGGACGACAGAATTCGAAACACTCAACAGAAAACACGGCAATCTTCCTTTTATGTATTCTGCAGATGCTGAACCCAGTCTTGTGAATCGAAAAATGTTGGGCTCACGTACGGTGAAAAAAGCCAATGCCATCAATACGATAGCGGAACTAAACGCCGTGGCGAACACTATCTCAGAGGATCTGAACGGTGTAGGGATCAATTACAATTTTGCTCCAGTTGTTGACATGTCTTCCAATAAAACTGTTGGTTACCGAGGTTTTGGTTCGAATCCAGAGAATATTATTCCTTTTTCGAATGCTTTTATCAATGTCACGCAAGATCACAACATCGTCGCAACAGCCAAACATTTCCCTGGACATGGACTGGTTTCTGGAGATACACATTTGGCTTTGCAAGTTATTGACGGCGAATTAAAAGAATTAAAAAATTACCCCCCGCTCATTGAAAATGGCGTGCTTTCGATTATGGTGGCACACATTGCCGTTCGAAACAATAAAGAATTCAGTACAAACGGAGTACCTGCAACTGTTTCAAAAACAATTGTCACCGATCTGCTTAGAGATAGTTTGAATTTTAAGGGACTGATCGTAACAGATGCCATGAATATGGGCGGAATTATTCGACTCGACGATGCTGATGTCAAAGCCATTGACGCTGGATGTGACATTGTTTTGATGCCTGTAAACGCGCGGAAAGCACACAGCGCAATTTTAAAAAAATATCAGTCAGAGCAAGTTTTTGAAGAAAAGGTCAACTCAGCGGTGAAGCGGATAATCCGAATGAAACTTTGTTTGGGTTTGATCCAGTCATAATTGTATAATCTGCCGAATTTGCGCAATCACTTGCATATAACGGGCGTTATTGTAACTTTGGTTTAAATGCCATCAACCGAAATTGAACATATCATTCAGTCCTTTTCCCCCATTCATCTGGAAGAAATGGATAGCGTAAAATTGATGAATCGTATTGATACGAAATTTGTCCTGACGGTTGCTGAACTCAAAGCAGTGTTGCCTGAACTAACGGAGCATTACCGCATTTTGGAAGTGGATGGCGTTCGTTTGCCTTTGTACGAAAGTGAGTATTTCGATAGTGATTCACTGGAATTTTATATTGATCATCATCGAAAAAAAATCGACCGTTTTAAAGTACGGTTCCGAAAATATGTCGAGTCGGATATTGCCTTTCTCGAAGTAAAACATAAGAACAAAGGTAGAACCGACAAACAACGCATCATGGTCAAGGATCTTCCTGGAGAAATGTCCAACGACCACGCTGATTTCGTGAAGAGTACAGGCGTTAAAAGTCCAAAATTGGATTACGTCCTTACGAATAAATTCAATCGGATCACCCTGGTGGGAATACATCATGAAGAACGACTAACCTTCGACATTAACTTACAATTTGAAGGCAATAACACAACCGCAAACCTGAACAATTTGGTCATTGCTGAATTAAAACAAGAACGTTTAAAACGCACGTCTCCTTTTTATACAATTATGAAGCGTCTTTTGATCCGTCCTTTCCGTCTAAGCAAGTATTGTATTGGTGTTATTGAACTATATGGGAAGGAGAATGTCAAATACAATCGATTTAAGAAAAAACTGCTAAAAATAAATAAACTAAAAACCAATGTTGCTTAACGCTCAATCCACTCAATCCCTAGAGGAAATTTTGAACATTACGTGGTTCGATGATGATTTGTACAAATTATTGTTCCGACTGGGAGTCAACCTTATTTTTCTGACGATCATCATTCGTTATTTGTATTACCCGAGCAAAAAACGAAAGGATTATTTGTTCACGTATTACCTCATTGGTTTAATCACATTTTTCCTGTGTTTCGCACTAAAGAAATTCAATATCGATACGGGAATGGGATTGGGACTTTTTGCCATTTTTGGGATCATACGTTATCGAACCGATGCCATCGAAATCAAGGAGATGACCTATCTCTTCCTAGTGATTGGAGTAAGCGTTGTCAATTCCCTGGCCTCTAACAAAATAAGTCTTGCCGAAATGGCATTGATCAATATTTCTGTAATTGGAATTACTTACGGATTGGAGCGCCTGTGGCTCGTGAAGCATGAAACTCGTAAAACAATTGTCTACGAGCGAATTGATCTTATTCGACCGGACTCCTACGAAGAAATGAAAGCTGATTTGGAACAGCGTACAGGACTTTCAATTAACCGTGTTGAAGTAGGAAAAATCAACTTTTTGGACGATACAGCACAAGTGCGCATTTACTATTTTGACGACGATCAGGCTTTCTCTGATTATAGTACCAATTAATCGAAGTAATGAAGCAATTTAAGTGGCTGCTTCTTCCTTTCTCTTGGATTTACGGTGGAATTACCTTTATTCGAAATCGATTGTATGACCTCGGCATTAAGAAGTCGTACGTCATTCAAAAAAAGGCTATTGTCGTAGGCAATTTGTCGGTTGGCGGCACAGGAAAGACACCACTTGTAAGTTATATTGTAAACTACCTGCTTCACTCTAACCGCAATGTTAGCACCCTGAGTCGGGGTTATGGCAGAGCGACTAAAGGCGTACTTTTTGCCAGTAAAAATGCAACCGCAAATGAAATTGGAGATGAGCCTTTAATCTATCACAAGGAATTTCCTAATGCTGTGGTCGTTGTCGCCGAAAAACGCAAAGACGGCGTGCAACAAATCCTTCAAAAGCACCCAGAAATAGATGTAATTGTTTTGGATGATGCTTTTCAACATCGAGCCGTCTCGGCAGGACTTTCCATTCTTGTTACTGAATTCGAACGCCCATTTTCTGCGGACTGGATAGTACCCGTTGGAAGATTGCGTGAAGGGGTTCGTGGTGCGAAGCGCGCAGATATAATTGTTGTTTCTAAATGCCCTACAACTGCTCAACCTGGACAAAAAGAAGCCTTGAAAAAAGCACTCGCCAAATACGGACAGCACGTCTTTTTTTCGTCGATTGGCTATCGTGCTATGGTTTCGATGAATCATACAACCGTAAATTCCTTCAAAAACGTGCTACTCGTTACAGGAATTGGCAATCCCAAACCGCTTTTTGATCATCTTAATTCGAAGTTTGAGGTTACCCACTTAAAATTTGCGGATCATCACGATTTTACTGCAAAAGACATCGAGACGATTCATCAAAAATTTAATACTTTTGCTAGCCACGATAAAATCATAGTAACAACCGAGAAAGATTTCATGCGTTTGCGTGCTTTCGAAGAAATTATCTCAGGTTCAATTCCCTGGTTTTATCAGCCCATTGACGTACGAATGGATAATGAAGAACAATTTAAGAACCTACTAGAAGCATATGTTAGAGAAATTTAAAGAAGCGCACGATTATATTACATCGAAAACCAATGTTCAACCTACTGTCGGAATTATATTGGGTACCGGACTGGGAGGATTGGTGAAAGAAATTGAAATCATCGACGAAATTGAATACAAGGATATTCCGCATTTCCCTCTATCTACGGTGCAAAGTCACAGCGGGAAATTGATTTTTGGAACTCTTGGGGGAAAATCTGTCGTTGCAATGCAAGGTCGTTTTCACTTCTACGAAGGGTATACAATGCAAGAAGTGACGTTCCCTGTTCGTGTAATGAAATTTCTAGGAATTGAGCGCTTGTTCGTAAGCAACGCTTCTGGAGGCGTGAATCCCGATTTTGAAGTTGGAGAAATCATGATCATGAACGATCACATCAACCTTTTTCCAGCGCATCCGCTAATTGGTAGAAACCTAGACGATTTGGGACCGCGTTTTCCAGACATGAGTGAAGCCTACGATCACAAAATGATTGACATGGCACTGGCAATTGCTAAAGAACACAATATCAAAGTAAGCACAGGTGTGTACGCTGGATTAACGGGACCGACATTGGAAACGCCGGCAGAATACAAATACGTGCGTGCGATCGGAGCAGACACCGTGGGTATGTCGACTGTTCCTGAAGTAATTGTTGCGCGACACATGGGGATTCCTTGTTTCGCTATTTCAATTATTACGGATTTGGGAGTTCCTGGTCAAATTAAAGAAGTTAGCGTGGAAGATGTAATCGCTGTGGCAAATGAAAAAGAGCCTTCCATGACAATAATAATGAGAGATTTAATATCGCGAGTATAAATGAAGGAAGAAACGCGTTCAAAATATCAAGCCGTTATTGGATTGGAGGTGCATGCGCAAATGCTAACACACTCCAAGGCGTATTCCAACGATGTGAACGAGTTCGGTGCAGTTCCGAACACGAATGTGAGTGTGGTGACTTTAGGACACCCAGGAACTTTGCCACGAATGAATGCTCAAACGATTCAATATGCGATTCGATTGGGTCTGGCATGTGCGTCTGATATTGCTCCTGAACAACATTTCGCGCGCAAAAACTACTTCTATCCCGATCTTCCAAAAGGTTATCAGATTACGCAGGATACCACCCCTATCTGTACGGGTGGAGCAGTGATTATCAAAGACGATGAAGGCAACGAAAAATCGATCGGTATCACACGTATCCACATGGAGGAAGATGCTGGGAAAAGTATGCATGATGTCGATATTTATGATACACTCGTCGATTTAAATCGTGCTGGCGTTCCATTGTTGGAAATCGTTTCGGAACCTGATTTGCGTTCTTCCCAAGAAGCCTACCAGTATCTAACGGAAGTGCGTAAACTCGTTCGCTATTTGGAGATTTGTGATGGGAATATGGAAGAAGGATCGCTTCGATGTGATGCCAATATTTCTGTGATGAAGGTCGGTTCTGACACTTTTGGAACCAAGGTGGAAGTCAAAAACATGAACTCCATTCGCAACGTTCAAAAAGCGATTGAATTTGAAATTAACCGTCAAATTGAAGCAGTCGAAGCAGGTGAAACAATTGCACAGGAAACCCGTTCTTTCGATGCGTTAAAGGGAATTACCATTTCCATGCGTTCGAAGGAAGCAGCAAACGACTACCGTTATTTTCCCGAACCAGATTTGTTGCCAATCACAGTGACAAAAGAGCAAATTGAGAAAGTTCGCAACGAAATGCCGCCGCTTCCAAGAGCACTTTTCATGAAGTACACGAAAGAATTTGGACTTTCGGACTACGATGCATACAACCTAACCGACAACAAGGACATCGCGCTATTCTACGAAGCAATCGCAGAACACACCAGTAACTTCAAAGCTGCCGCGAACTGGGTCATGGGAGATATTAAATCGTTTCTGAACCAACGCGGACTTGAAATTCACCAGTTTCCTGTCGCAGCGAAAAGCATTGCTTCCTTAATTCAAATTATCGATGACGGTAAGATTTCGTCTTCTACTGCGTCTCAAAAGGTGTTCCCTGAATTGTTGCAACATCCCGACAAATCACCTTTGGCAATTGCTGAAGACCTGAATGTCATCCAGGATTCAAATGAAGATGCCATTTTAACATTTGTTGAGGAAGTAATAAAGCAACACCCAGAGGAAGTTACACGTTATAAAAACGGCGAGAAACAATTGGTTGGTTTCTTTATGGGACAATTGATGCGGATTTCGAAAGGAACGGCAGATCCCAAAGCGGCGAACCAAATCATGCGCCAAAGACTTGAAGAAATAGAATGAAATATTTAGCCTCATTTTTCCTCCTTTTGACTCTTGTTGCTTGTGGCAATGAGGAAGATGTAAGTGATCCAACGCAACAGGACGCTCCCGAAGATAATTTTGTCATCGCTGGTAAAATTAACAACGGTCAAAATTTGAATTTCTATCTGGAAGCACAAACGCCTGAAGGCATCATAAAAGTTGCAGAGACGACTTCTGATGGCGTCGGGAATTTTACTATGAAAGGAAACATTCCTGGTTATGGTGTGTATCAACTTCGAATGGGCGAAACTCCAGAAAAAGTCATTCCTCTTACATTGGTGCCGAAAGACAATATTCGCGTCGAAGCTTCTTATGCAAATTTCGTTACGCCTAAAGTTTCAGGAGCGCGTTGGACGGAGGTAATGACCGATTACATGAAAGTGTACCACGAATTTGTAGAGGGAACGCAAGAATTAAAATTAAACACAGACAATCTTTCCGACGAAGAAGTTAATGAACGCTATCGTGAAATTCGCGCTGATGTGGATGCGTTTGCGATGAAATCACTCAATAGCGATCCCGCCAATCCGTTCAATTTTCTGTTAATTGCATCGGCATTTCCACAAGAAAATTTTGAGGGCTGGGATCCTGAAAATTTGACGAGTCTAAAACGTGTAGAAGCTGCGTTAAGCCAACAATTTCCGAAATCTCCGTTGATCGAAAAGTTAAGTTATCAGGTGTATCAGTTAGAACAGGAATTCCTAAAATATCAGCAGTTTAAGGCTGGAACGCAACCTGCACCAGAAATCGCGATGAAAAATCCGGCAGGAGAAATCATTCGATTGTCCGACTTAAAAGGAAAATACGTACTCGTTGATTTTTGGGCATCCTGGTGTGGCCCCTGTCGCAAAGAAAATCCAAATGTGGTTCGCTTGTACAACAAATACAAGGACCGCGGTTTTACCGTGTTTTCAGTATCTTTGGACGAAGATCCTGAGGCGTGGAAAGCTGCCATTGCTAAAGACGGACTTGCCTGGCCAAATCATTGCAGTGATTTACTGCGTTGGAGTTCTCCCGTGATTCAAACCTATGGATTTTCAGGAATACCGTACACCGTTTTATTGAACAAAGAAGGAAATTTCATTGGTGTCAATCTTCGAGGAGAGGAATTGGAACAAAAATTGAAAGAGATCTTCGAAAAATAAAAAACTATGAGATTATTTGCATTTCTGCTA
Source organism: Crocinitomicaceae bacterium (assembly GCA_050289845.1). GTDB lineage: Bacteria > Bacteroidota > Bacteroidia > Flavobacteriales_D > Crocinitomicaceae > UBA4466. The sequence goes on from JBNKGN010000144.1 coordinate 7,463, forward strand.
GTATCAACTTTTTCCTTTCTATCGAATGCGCAAGAAATTAACGTAGAGATTTCTGGCAATATTTTTAACGTAGAAGGCGACCAAATTTATGTATCGCAATTTTTTGGCGATCACTATGAGGATTACGCAGCAGTAAAATTCAAAAAAGACGGTAGTTTCAAAATCAAAACCAAATTGCCAGGCCCCGATTATTACGTGATTCGCTTCGATGATTCCAGATTAAACTTGATTCTCCGCGATAGTTCTGTCGTGAAAATCTACGGTGACGGAAAAAACATTGATCAATTCGCAAATATTGTAGGGTCGGACGAATCCATGCGGATGAACGAATATTTGCGCTTGGACAACGCCTGGAAATACAAAGTAGATTCTGCCAACCAGGTAATCAAGGAAAATCCAGCATTGCAAGCTGAAGTAAATCGCTCGATGCAAGGAGATTTCTACAAATATCAGGGAAGCGTTCAGGCGTACATCAAGCAAAATGCCAATTCCCCTGCCCTATTGCCTGTATTGAACTCCATCGACGTCAACAAGGATTTCGCGTCGTACGAAACAATCGTTCAGCAATTAATGGTAGGATTCCCCGAATCTCCAACAGTTCAGAATCTTTACAACGATTTAGAGCAATTGAAAGCCGATCGTTTTGCAAATGATCCCTTAGCTCCAGGAAAAATGGCCCCTGATTTT
>JBNKGN010000145.1:0-8120 GCA_050289845.1 Crocinitomicaceae bacterium
ATATGTAAAAGCAGGTGCAGGCAGCACATTTTTACCGATCGTAATTTCCCCACTTTCAAAGAAAAGCTGTCCTGTTCTTTCAATGGTCTTTGTTGGTGTTGGAATAATTTGCTGTGCGTAAGTCCCCGAACTGAAACAAAAAATAAGTGCAGCTACTAAAAAACGAATCTTCATGGTTTAATTTAATAAGGAAATCCTAAAACTAGGAATGCATTAACTTCTTGGGGAGCAGTCAATGGAACGCCTACAAAATAGGACTGGCTCACTCTTGCAACAAATAACTCCCCCACATTTGTTTCGTCCAATTTCGCCACAAAATCAGGATCAAGTAAAGCGCCATCCATTGCAGACAATGTGCTCATCCCTTTGTTGTCGGGCCAGTAATCCTTTACAATTGTATCAAAAGGAACCCCGTCATTAAATCTTTTGTAGATATCCTGAATTGCAGTATTTCGCTCCTCCTTCGACAAAGTTTCGCCGTTCAAATAAACGTATTGAAACGAGTACAACATCACTGTGGTATCCTTGATCCAACGATACCGAAATTCGGAGTCATCGTAATAAACAGGAGCATCGACTGCTCTGTTTCCCTTTACTTTTGCAATTTCAGAATAGCGATAGGGTTCCGAAGATGCATTGATCAATTCCAACCGAACCTCATCAGGATATTTTTTTCCGTACATGATTAATTCCTCTGAAGCCACTATCAACTCGATATTGTTCGCATGGTTGACTTTTGGAATCGGTAAACTGCCTGCCTCAGCCTGTGGATAAAGTAGCACAAAAAATCCCTTCGCTTTTTTCGGAGCATGCGTCACAAAGACCAAATTATGCCAACCTCTAACCGTATCGTGCACTACAAAAACATCTTTTTTCTTCCCAGCCTTCACTGCACTTTGAAATGGTTCAGGATAAAAATCAGCATCCAACCAACCGGCATCTCCTAATTCCAATTCCGTTTTCGGAGGAATCGGCATATTGTCGTGATACACCTCATTGAACGTTTTTCCTGCCTGGGATTGACGGTACATGTCATCGATACGTTCTGCTGCATTTTCGTCCTGCGTTGTCGTCAACGAAATAATTTTGAAACGATAAATTTCTTTTTCCTGTAGCGCGATGATACGCATTTCATAATGACGGTTTGACACCAGATCGCCGGGTTTTAATGTATCTGACTGATCCCCCAACTGAATTCGATTAAAATCGTCGCACAAAAAAATCGCGGACACGGAAGAATGGGCATCAGCGTAGGCAATGGCATCATCCTCTGAACGAATGGTTTCCGAAGCATCACGATGCCCCTGAGCAAAGACATTCCCCATGAGAACACACGTTACTATCAAAAAGATCGTTTTTTTCATCACTCGATACTCAATAAAATAAGAAATCCAAACCAATCAGATCCGGACCCGTTAACGTGTTTTCTCTATTACCTTAAATTCCCATTATTAAGGTTGAGATAGGAAATCGTAAAAAATCCAGGGACTTCATGTGGTTCACCATCTACAATTAACAGTCCAATTTTATTTGTTGAACCCAATCGTTCCCATCGGTAGTAACTTCCGAGTGTCATTTGCTCTTCTGTAATATTGTATGTCGTTTCTACCTTTTCGACAATTTCGGGTGCGCTTGAAAATTGTGCAGAAGTATGCCCAAATTTCTGTTTGATGTCCCAATACGATTCACCATTTGCCAATCGTTTTTCCATTTGTCCCAAAAGAATTTCTGCTGTTTCGGAAGACATTTGCGAAAGATCGAAGGTAATGATTTGCACATTCACGACATTCACTATAGAATCCTTGATCAACTTGGTCGTGCGACCGAAAAAAGAGCGGGAAGTTCCGACGTGGCTGGCCAAATTTGCCGTGTCAATATCATCAAAGAAAACAATATCCTTTTCGGAATGCATGAGTCCACATGAAACTTCACTGAACGAAGCGGCGTAATCGTTTGCTTCCTGAACAGTGGTCACAGCTCTGAGGTTTTCTTCATGATTTTGACCGAACACTACGGTTGTACTTAGGCAACAGACAAGAAGTAGGTGATTCCACATAAGTTTTTGAGTTTAGCAGCTAAAAAATACAATTCTAGCGTCGGAATATCAATTTCTGTACCGATTATTTACACACGATTCTACCTCAGGTTTTCAACAATTACATATTTCTACGATACTGTCCACCAACCTCGAACAAAGCGTTGGTAATTGCTCCCAAAGAAGCATACTTACACGTTTCGATTAACTGCTCAAACATATTTTCGTTCTGAATAGCGGCGCGTTGCACTTTTCGAATTCCTTCTGCGGCTTCCGTTGCGAAGGTTTTGTGTAACTCCTTCAACATTGTGATTTGGAATTGTTTTTCCTCCTCTGTAGCGCGAATGACTTCTTTTGGCAAAACAGTTGGTGAGCCTTTAGAGCTTAGGAACGTGTTCACACCAATAATTGGAAATTCTCCCGTATGCTTTAAGGTCTCGTAATAAAGTGACTCTTCCTGAATTTTAGAACGTTGGTACATTGTTTCCATGGCTCCAAGTACGCCTCCTCGTTCCGTAATCCGATCGAATTCCGCCAAAACAGCTTCTTCCACCAGTTCGGTCAATTCCTCAATGATAAAGGAACCTTGCAGTGGATTTTCATTCTTCGCCAAACCTAATTCCCGATTGATGATCAATTGAATTGCCATTGCACGACGTACAGATTCTTCCGTTGGTGTCGTAATCGCTTCGTCATACGCGTTTGTATGCAGTGAATTACAATTGTCGTAAATCGCGTACAAAGCTTGCAAAGTGGTTCGAATATCATTAAAATCAATTTCTTGAGCATGCAACGAACGTCCCGAAGTTTGAATGTGATATTTCAACATTTGCGCGCGGGAATTAGCGCCGTATTTCTTTGCCAGTGCTTTTGCCCAAACTCTTCTTGCAACACGTCCGATTACTGCATATTCTGGATCGATTCCGTTAGAGAAGAAGAAGGATAAATTGGGTCCGAAGGCGTTGATATCCATTCCGCGGCTCAAATAATACTCCACGTAGGTAAATCCGTTCGCTAAAGTGAAAGCCAATTGCGTAATAGGATTTGCTCCTGCTTCCGCGATATGATATCCAGAAATCGACACAGAGTAGAAGTTTCGAACTCCATTTTCGATGAAAAACTCCTGAACATCGCCCATCAAACGCAAGGCAAACTCAGTACTAAAAATACAGGTATTTTGTGCCTGATCTTCCTTTAAAATATCCGCCTGAACAGTTCCTCTAACTTGCTTTAAAGTATCTGCTTTGATTTGAGCGTATACATCCGCGGGCAATACTTGATCTCCTGTAACTCCGAGAAGCATCAAGCCCAGACCATTATTTCCTTCGGGCAATGCGCCACTGTATTGCGGACGTTGTGTTCCTTTCTTTTGGTAAATCGCTTCGATTTTCGCTTTGACTTCTGCTTCCAAACCGTTTGCTACGATGTATTTCTCGCAATTTTGGTCGATGGCGGCGTTCATAAAGAAACCGAGCAACATAGGTGCCGGACCATTGATCGTCATGGATACCGATGTTTTCGGATCTGACAAATCGAAACCTGAATACAGCTTTTTGGCGTCATCCAAACAACAGATGGAAACCCCCGCATTACCAATCTTACCATAAATATCTGGTCTAAGATCGGGATCATTACCATACAAGGTTACCGAATCGAATGCTGTTGAAAGACGTTTTGCAGGCATTCCAAGGCTCACGTAATGGAAACGCTTGTTGGTACGTTCTGGACCTCCTTCACCTGCGAACATACGCGTTGGGTCTTCTCCTTCTCGCTTGAAAGGAAACAATCCAGCTGTATACGGAAATTCTCCAGGGACATTTTCCTGCAGAATCCAACGCAAGATATCTCCCCATCCTGTATATCTCGGTGTTACTACTTTGGGGATTTGGGAATGCGAAAGTGACTCTGTATGGGTTTTGATGGACAATTCCTTGTCGCGTACTTTGAAGGTAAATACTTCGTCCTTATATAATTTTCGTTTGTCCTCCCAAGATTCCAAAACTGCCCAATTTTTCGGGTCGAAATTTAGTTTTTCGAGTTCAAAAGCCTCCTGCAAACCTTTAATTAATCGGTCTTTATCTTCCAAAGAAGACGCCTTCATCGACGCGATAGACGAATGCAGTCCCCACAAACGATCTGCCACGGCTACTTGCTCGTCTACCCAACGATCATAGGCACGATTGTTCTCAGAGATCTCAGATAAATAACGTGTTCTATCGGGTGGGATCACAAATATTTTCTCCGACATTTCATCGGTAATCTGGAATGTAGACTCCAGGTTTGCTCCTGTTTTTTCTACCAACTTGTCCATGATCACTTTGTACAAGGTGTTCATTCCCGGGTCGTTAAACTGCGAAGCAATCGTCCCGAAAACAGGCATTGTATCTGTGTCAGCATCCCAAAGATTGTGGTTGCGTTGGTATTGTTTACGAACATCTCGAAGTGCATCCAAAGCCCCTCTTTTGTCAAATTTATTGAGTGCGATCACATCGGCAAAATCCAACATATCGATTTTCTCTAACTGCGTTGCCGCACCGTATTCCGGCGTCATGACATAGAGTGACATGTCTGAGTGATCCAAAATTTCCGTATCGGATTGCCCAATACCTGATGTTTCCAAAATGATCAGATCGTATTCCGCAGCTTTCAACACATTGATCGCTTCAGCTACGTGTTTAGACAACGCAAGATTGGACTGTCGTGTCGCCAACGAACGCATGTAAACACGGTCGTTCTTAATTGAATTCATTCGAATACGGTCCCCCAAAAGTGCTCCCCCCGTTTTTCGTTTGGACGGATCCACCGAAACAACAGCAATCGTTTTGTCTTTAAAATCGATCAAGAATCGGCGCACCAATTCATCTACCAAAGAAGATTTCCCTGCACCTCCTGTCCCTGTAATTCCAAGAACTGGAACCGATACTTTCGTTGCCATTGCATGTACCTCTTCGATGATCTCTTTGGATTGTTCCGCAAAATTCTCCGCTGCCGAAATAATTCTTGCGATACCTGCGGCATTTTTCTGCTTGATGTCTTTTACGTCGCCATTCAACTGATCACCAATTGGATAGTCCGCTCGTTGCACCAAATCGTTGATCATTCCTTGCAATCCCATGGAACGACCATCATCAGGATGATAAATACGCTCGATCCCGTAATTGTGTAAATCTTCGATCTCCGAAGGCAAAATAGTACCGCCACCACCACCAAAAATCTTGATATGCGGAGCGCCCTTTTCCTTGAGTAAATCGTACATATATTTGAAGTACTCATTGTGTCCACCTTGATATGAAGTCATTGCGATGGCTTGTGCATCTTCCTGAATGGCACAGTTAACTACTTCCTCAACAGAACGATCATGCCCCAAATGAATCACCTCACAACCAGTAGATTGGATGATTCTTCGCATAATATTTATCGCTGCGTCATGCCCATCAAATAGTGATGCTGCTGTGACAATTCGAACTTTATTCTTTGGAATGTAGGGTGTAATTTTCTCCATAAAAAAGGGGTTTGAAGCTGCTTTTAAGCGGAGCAAAAATAGGCAATTCTGAGTAAAATTCTGGTACGATCTCTGACTACTTTTTGAAAGTTGTTCACGGCAATTCTAACAGTTCATGTATTTGTAAGGCAATCAATTGTGTAAATCAGACATTTGATTTAATTTTGAAGATATAACCAACATACTATGAAAACGTTCTTCGCATCCATCTTCTGCCTTGTAAATCTTGCTTGTTTTTCGCAAGTCACACCAACCTTTAACGATATCCAAATTCCTATGCGAGATGGCGAATTTCTCGAGGCCGACGTGTACATTCCGGCAGGCGTCGACTCGTGCCAAATCATCCTTATCCAAACACCGTACAACAAAGATTTGTTCCAATTATCCTTGCCTTTGGGAATCGGCACCAATTTGGATGGACAACCCTTCGGCTTTGTGATAGTTGACTGGCGTGGTTTTTATGGTTCCAGTGGTGCAAACCTGTCGAATTTTACGCGTGGTGAGGACGGCTACGATGTCATTCAGTGGATCACCGAACAAGTTTGGCATTTGGATCGTGTAGGAACATGGGGACCTTCTGCCTTGGGTGGCGTGCAATACAATACTGCGCGAGAACAACATCCCAACCACACATGTGCTGTACCTCTTGTAGCGCATCCGCAGCAATCGTATGACAGTTATTTCTATGGTGGCGTTTTGGAAGAAGCTCGTCTGGAACAGTTAGACGCTCTTGGCTACGGCCTTTCTCCAATCGTTCTTGCCAATCCATACTACAGTTTCACCTGGCAATTTGCAGAAGCTGATTCCTGGTATCCCTCTGATATTCAAATTCCCACATTACAAATTGGCGGTTGGTATGATCACAATATCGACAAAATGATCGATTGGTACGAAGCTACGCGAAATCAAGTACCACTTGCGGTGCAAGATGAGCAATGGCTTCTTGTAGGACCTTGGGTACACGGCGGAACGGGAATCGCGTATGTAGGAAGTGCCACACAGGGCGAATTATCCTATCCAAACGCAGCAGGCTGGAGCAATTCGATGGCGCTCGATTTCTTTAATTATTATCTTTTGGACAGTAACAACAATTGGCAAGCTACAGGGAAAATCACATACTACCAACTTGGGCTTAACGTTTGGAACACGACAAATGCAGCAACAATAGACCTCCCGTTAAACGACGTCTTATATCTGAACGCTGGTGATCAACTCCAATTGTCGACTTCGTTTGGAAGTACCTCCTATGTCTCAGACCCTGCTAATCCTGTACCGACTATTGGTGGCGCAAATTTAAATGACAATCTTGATCAAGGTCCATACGACCAAACGACTTTGTCCTCTCGGAATGATGTGATCTCTTTTCAATCCGATGTGCTCTATGCAAATGCAACAATCTCGGGACGGGTCGTTGCCGAATTGTTTGTTGAGTCCGATCAACCTGATTGCGATATGATGGTTCACCTAATCGACGTTTATCCTGATGGACGTGAAATGCTGATTACTGATGGTGCTCGACGCATGCGTTTTCGAAACGGATACACGCAGGCAGACGAAACATTTATGAATCCTGGACAGGTATACCCCGTTGAAATCACCCTTCCATTTACCAATTATACCTGGGAACCGGGACATCGGATTAAGATTAATATCGCTAGTACGAGTAGTTCACGTTGGAATGTCAATTTGCAAGATGGTGGCACAATGTATCAACCAGGAACAGGAAATTTAGCCACAATTAGCGTGCATCACAGCACGACCTATCCTTCTAAAATTACGCTTCCAGGCACGAACAGTTCGCTTGGCACAGAAAAAGTGAAGAACGATATTGTTCGAATATATCCAAATCCTTCGGACGGAATTTACACAATCGATGCCCCGACCTCGGTTTCGTATGACGTTTTTACGATAAATAGCACGAAAGTCCTTTCCGGAACAGGTAACACAGTTGATTTACTTGCCCAGCCACCAGGAATCTATATCATCTCGATCCGAACAGAGAACAACACGTACCACCAACAGCTTGTAAAACAGTGAGTAAAATTCATTTTAGACCCATTGCCCCAGCAGACAATGCAGCAATAGCCAAGGTCATTCGAACCGTTTTGGAAGAACACGGCATGAACAAGCCAGGCACCGTCTACACAGACCCAACAACAGATGCACTCTACGAATTGTTCCAAAAGGAAAATGCTACTTATTGGATCGCTACCGAAGATGAAGAAATTGTGGGCGGTTGTGGCATTTACCCAACAAAGGGATTGCCGAAGGGTTGTGCGGAGTTGGTAAAATTGTATTTGCTCCCAAAGACACGCAATCGAGGTATTGGCAAGCAGTTGTTAGAGCAATGTGCGCTGGACGCCAAAGCCATGGGATATTCGCAGTTGTACCTCGAATCCATGCCCGAACTCAGTGCTGCCGTTGGATTGTACGAACGCGTTGGATACAAAAAAATTGACACTCCGTTGGGTGAGTCGGGACATTTCGCCTGCAATTTGTGGATGTTAAAATCTCTTGGTTAACAGCGCAAACCAATCACACAGACGTCGTCTATTTGATCGTGCCCTTCTTTCCAATTTTCAA
>JBNKGN010000146.1:0-8056 GCA_050289845.1 Crocinitomicaceae bacterium
GAAAAAGTAGCTCGCAAGTACGACGATTTAAAAGGTGAATACGAGAAAAATTTCCCTATCGCAACAAATGAACACCTGAAAGCACTTTGGGACATTCTGAAAGATCGTTTGTACAAATTGCGAAATGGTTTGAATATTAATGGCGAGCGTCAAATGCCATCCATGTACGGTTCACGCATTGATCCCGCTCAATTGGTACTGGCTGCACAGCATGGAGGAATCAATCCGTATGCGGAAAGTCAACTGAAAAATGATAACACCGTTTACCGCTTCCGTGACCTTGTGCCGCACACGGAGTCGATGATCAACATGGTCATTTCGTTTGGTTCCCAATTGTACAGCGCTTTGCAGCAACAGGACAGCGAAAAACTACAAATGTTGCAAGCGACGCATCAGGTGAATCTGCTAAACGTTGTCACGGAAGTACTCGACCTTCAGGTAGAAGAGGCAACAAAAGAAGTTTCGGGATTGTCCTTCAATTTGAAATTGGTAGAAAACCAGCGGAATTATTACGCACATTTGATTGAAAAAGGAAATCTTCCTTTGGAAGCCATGAGTATTGCCTACAATACGGAATCGGGGCTTGGTTTTGCCACTTCAGCGGCAGTTCGTGGAGGCGCTATTCCGGCCCATTTGATCCCGACAATTTTTGGTTTCTCTGATGGAGGATTCCAGCCTGGATCATCCGTAGATTCCGCAGCACAAATTTCAGGAGAATTAGCACAGGCTGCACAAACCACAGCACAGATATTGGCCACGGAAGCTGAATTCCAGCGCAGAAAAGAAGAATGGAGCTTCCAATTGCAACAGGCAGATTATGAAGTGACTCAGATTTCAGCCATGTTGGAAGCAGCGTCACAACGATTAAACATCGCCAGAGCCAATAAAAAACAACATGAACTATCGATCAAACAAAGTGTTGAAATTGTCAATTATCTGAATACGAAGTTTACCAATCAGGAGCTTTACAGTTGGATGAGCGGACAATTGGCCTCATTGTATTTTACTTCATATCAACTGGCGTTTGGAGCATTGCATACCTTACAAAAAGCGTATCAATACGAGTTGGATGAAACGACCAACTTTATCCCTGCGAATAATTGGAACAGCCTTAGAAAAGGGTTATTAGCGGGTGAAACATTGCGATTGACACTAGCACGGATGCAAAATGCGTACTTGAACAATAACAAGCGCAGACAGAATGCCGAAGCGATCATTTCCCTTAAACCGTTCTTAAATAAAGAAGAAGGGTGGACGAAAGTTGAGTTTAACATTACAAAAGAACTCCTCAATGCGAACGGAGAAATCGTGAAAATAAAATCGATTGCTGTTTCCATACCTGCTGTTATCGGTCCGTATGAAACATTTGGTGCCACGCTTACAAATGTTTCAACGAATGAAAAGATCACCATTTCCAAAGGAATTAATGACCTAGGAGTTTTCCCAGAAGAAGTAAATGACGGTCGTTATATGCCATTTGAGGGAATAAAAATAGTAGAGGATGTCGAGAAGAAGGATTGGATATTCGAGTGTAAGGGGTTCGCAAACCGCATAACGGATGTAATTCTTACGGTTGCGTACACGGAGGTATGATGGAGAATGAACTCTTTGCTCAACTGGTTTAGCAGGATGTTTTTAATCTCCCCCCTTTGGAGGGGGGCAGGGGGGAGGATTGTAAGTTTAAGGTACTTCTGAAGCCTCGCCATCCTTGTACAAAAATAGGGTTCTGTGAATTGATTACAACGTGAGAGATAAATGTGCGGCGGACGCATCCTAAGGAGGGAAGGACAAGATAGTCGTAAAGGATGAAACGTTGTTCTTTCAAAATAAATGGAGAACGTAGAAGCAACATTTTAAGAAAGAAACATTGGTTTTTTCCTCCCCCTAGCCCCCTCCAAAGGGGGGAGCCGAAAATCTATCGTTAACAAAAACGACTAATACCCGTATTTTTTGAGCTTTTGTTCTGATCCACGCCAGTCTTTATCCACTTTCACAAACGTTTCCAAGTACACTTTTTGCTGAATGAATTGCTCCATTTCTTTTCGCGCTTCTTTTCCAATACGTTTGAGCATCTCACCACCTTTCCCGATGATAATTCCCTTTTGAGAGTTCCGTTCCACGATAATCAATGCCCGAATTCGAGTGATGTCAGGTTCTTCTTTGTATTCTTCGACTTCTACCTGGCAAGCGTATGGTACTTCTTTTTGACAGTGAATGAAAATCTTTTCTCGAATGATTTCCGAAATGAAGAAACGCATCGGGCGATCGGTCATTTGGTCCTTGTCAAAATAAGGAGGACTTTCTGGAATGTTTGCGTGGATTTCTTCCCAAACGCCTTCAATTCCGAATCCGTGTAATGCAGAAATGGGGAACACCTTAGCAGTTGGCAATCGTTCTTGCCAATAGTTCAATTTTTCCCCCAGTGCAACCTGGTTGGAAAGATCCATTTTATTGATAAGACAGAGCACTGGGATTTTCAATTTTTGAATACGTTCCAGCGTTTCTTTGTGGTTCATTTCTGTTTCTTTGGAATCGGTCACAAAAATCAAAACGTCGGCATCTTTGATGGATGTATTGACCGAATCCATCATATTGTCGTGTAATTTGTACGCTGAATTGACCACTCCTGGTGTGTCCGAAAAAACGATTTGAAAGTCTTCGTCGTTGACAATTCCCAAAATACGATGACGCGTTGTTTGCGCCTTTGAAGTGACAATTGATAGTTTTTCACCGATGAGTTGGTTCATCAAAGTAGATTTTCCAACATTTGGGCTTCCAACAATATTTACGAATCCAGATTTATGCGCCATATTCCACTAAATTAACTTGATTGAGCGCTTGCGCCCTATTCATCTGCAAAGGAACGGTTTTTTCCAGTACTATGTGCTATCTACCGAATAGAAATGACACGAGGCTGTCCAAATGAATGAACAACCTCGCAGGGTAGTTTTATTGGAACGACTTACTTTTTTCCTTTGGATTTAGAAGATCCACCAGACGATTTTTGGGTATTAATGCGCCCTGGTCGTTTCCGCGTGTTTTGTTGTTTCGACGATTTTTGTACTGGACTTGCAGCAGGCTTCTTTGTGTTGGAATTTACTGGTGTACTAGCATTCTTCCCGTTGGTACCTGCCGATTTTTGTACCTGCTTCTGATGGTGATTGGCATGGAAAGTCGCAGAATGTGTACGATGATAATGATGGCTGTAGGCATGCGAGAAGGAGCGAACATAAACTCTTCTGCAATGTGCGTGGTGGTGGGCAACATGTCCGTGATACGCATGCCATTGCAACGGTTTCCATGGTCGGAACCAAGTAGGGTGGTGGCGGTATTTCCAGGGAGACACCCAAAGGACGTATCCTGGGGTCCACATGAATCGAACTGGGCGCCACATAATGACATTTACGATAACCGGACTCGTGCCAGCAGCTTCGGGGAGCAGAATGTAATTATCTCCATAGAGTTCCGTGTCGCCAACAATTTGAATTTGGACAACATCATCCGCCGTTTCTTCCAATTCAATGACAGCTACATCCTGAGATTCTGTTTCATTTACGGCAACTTGAAGCGTGAGTGCGTGCGATGTCGTATCGCCGCTGTCAATAACACGAATATAATCGACTTCTCCGTCCCCGTTGAGGTCCAGATTGTTAACGTGATTGCTTTGGGTGTTTAATTTTTTCTCAAAATCTTCTGGTGAATCCGAGTCTTTAAAGAGGTCCATTACTGCGTTCAGATCAAGGTTGTCTCCTTCTAATCCCGTTGAATCGACTTCTGCCGCAAACAAAGAAGAAGCGAACAAAAGACTGGTAATCAAGAGTGTCGTTTTCATATGATTTGTTTTTAATGTCTGTAGAATTAGACTGATGAGCGGAGCATTGGTTTAATGTCAGACAAAAAAAATGCAGAATATTCAATTCTGCATTTCTCAATAATCCCTGATCGACTATTCCTTAATCCCTTCCAGGTTCAGTAAGAAGGCATATTCAAGCGCCACTTCTTTGTAGCGTTCAAATCGACCTGATGCACCACCGTGACCGACATCCATGTTACAATACATCATCAATTGATTGTCATCTGTTTTCATTTCGCGCAATTTGGCAATCCATTTTGCTGGCTCCCAATATTGCACCTGACTGTCCCAATAACCTGTGGTAATCAATACATGAGGATACTCCTTCGCTTCGATGTTGTCGTACGGCGAATACGAAAGAATATAATCGTAATATTCCTTGTCTTTTGGATTTCCCCATTCGTCAAATTCCCCTGTGGTCAATGGAATGCTCTCGTCCCACATCGTAGAAATAACATCAACAAAAGGAACACCAGCAATCACACCGTTCCAGAGTTTTGGTTCCATATTGATTACTGCTCCCATCAACAACCCACCAGCACTTCCACCTTGTGCATAGAGATGTTCGGAACTGGTATACTTATTTTCGACGAGCCATTTCCCGCAATCAATAAAGTCATAAAAAGTGTTTTTCTTCTTCAGCAATTTTCCGTCCTCGTACCATTGTCTTCCCATTGTTTGACTTCCGCGTATGTGTGCAATCACAAAAATGAATCCTCGATCAAGCAAGCTCAAGCGAACAGAGCTAAACGTTGGGTCGATACTATACCCGTACGATCCATACCCGTAAAGCAATAGTGGAGCAGAACCGTCTTTTTGGGTTCCCTTTCGATACACAATTGACATGGGGATTTTGGCGCCATCCCTTCCAGTCGCATAAATACGTTCACACACATAATTATCTGACGAGAAATGGGGATCCATAACCGCTTGCTGCTTTCTTTCTACTTGCGTTTTTTCGCGCATGTCGTAATCGTACACGGTCATTGGAGTTGTCATCGAGGTATACGAATAGCGCAAGGTTTCTGTGTCAAATTCAGGATTCGAATTTGCGTTCGCCATGTACGCTGGATCACTGAAGGGGATGTAATGCTCCTTGCCTGTTTTCCATTCAATAACCCGCAGAGCATTCAATCCGTTTTTACGTTCACTAACAACGAGGAAATTCTTGAAAATATCAATGTCTTCCAAAAGTACGTCAACGCGGTGGGGTATAACTTCTTCCCAATGGTCCACACTTGTCGTTTTGATCGGTGTTTTAATCAATCGGAAATTTTGGGCGTCTTTGTTTGTTGTAATGTAAAAGTACTTCCCAAAGTGATCTACCGAATATTCATGGTTGCGCTCGCGTGGCAAAATTACTTTCCAGGGATCGTTGGGTTTGTTCGCGTCGATATAACGTGTTTCCGAGGACAGTGTCTGCCAACTTCCAATCATAATATAGGCACCCGATTTCGATTTGTAAACGCTGCAGCTGAAAGTTTCGTCTTTTTCCTCAAAAACCAATTCGTCTTCCGATTGATCTGTTCCCAGAACGTGTTTGTAAATGTATGTGGAACGCAAGGTTACGGGATCTTTCTTTGTGTAGAACACTGTTTTATTGTCGTTCGCCCAAACCGCATTTCCTGTGGTGTTGTCAATTTTGTCTTCAAGCAATTTTCCTGTGGTCAGATCCTTGAAATGCAAGGTGTATTGACGACGTGAAACAAGATCGACACCATAAACGAGGAATTGATTGTTTTCACTTACTGTCGATCCGCCAATGGCAAAATAGGATTGATCTTTGCCCATTTCAGGACCGTTGAGCATGATTTCTTCTGGGGCGCCATTTTTTATAGATTTGCGACAAACAAATGGATAATCTTCTCCTTTTTCGAAGCGCGAATAGTACAAATACCCATTGTGTTGCACAGGAACAGATGCGTCGTCCTGTTTGATACGACCTGTAATTTCTTCGAAGAGTTTCGTTTGAAGCCCTTCTGTGTGTGCCATCTCTTGATGAAGAAAAGTATTTTCCGCATTTAGATAATCGAGGACCTCTTGTGTCTGCGTATCTGGTGTTTTCGACTCTTTTTGTTCGTCGGATAGGCGCATCCAAAAATAATTGTCGGTTCGGGTATTCCCGTGTTCCGTCATTGAATGCGGAACTTTTTTAGCTTTAGGAGTTGTCATTGTTTGTGCAATAGATAAAGAACAACCACCGATGAGTGCAGTTGTCGCAATGAAGGTTTTCAGATGTTGCATAAAGGTGAATTTATGAAGTACATCCACAAGTATACCGAAAGATTCTAGGATTTTATAAACTCTCGATAATCTTCGAGACTTTTCAGTACGATTTCACGGGCAACACTTGCATTTTGGAATTCTTCGACTTCCACTGTTTTGTTTTCTAGTTTTTTGTAGTCTTCGAAGAAATTTTTCAACTCCCTAAAGAAATGTTCGGGCAATTCAGAGATGTCATTGATGTGGTTCACGCTCATGTCGTGCTGTGCTACAGCAATGATTTTATCGTCCATTTCGCCGTTGTCCAGCATTTGCATCACGCCGATAACTTTTGCTGAAACGATGCACATCGGCACGATTGTTACTTGAGAAAGTACCACAATATCCAAGGGGTCTTTGTCGTCGCAGTAGGTCTGTGGAATAAAACCATAATTGGCGGGGTAATACATCGACGAGTACAATACACGATCCATTCGCAAAAGACCAGAATCTTTGTCTAATTCGTATTTTGCACGGGTGTTTTTAGGGATTTCGATAATCGCCTCAACGATTTCTGGAATTTGATTGCCTGGCGAAACATGGTGCCAGGGGTGATTGGTAATATTCATTAATTTTTGCCCAAAGTTACTTCCTTTTCCTGAAACGAACTGTTAAGATTCGTTAGGATTTGGAAGTAGATTGCATGCGTAGGTTTCCTTAGTCTTGCTTGTATTTGAAGAGTTCACGGAGATTGTCTTCAAATAGAGCATAGGTTTGCTCCCAATACGCCAGCATTTGGTACTTATTGAAAATTTTAGATTTGGACTCGCCGACAAGCGAACTTGTGTAATTAGAACTTTGGATTTTATCTTCAAAGGAACGATTGATATCGTAGTCCCATTCTTTTGTGATCAAAACCTGATTTCCACTAAACTCTTTAATGTCACCACAGAGCATTGTCGAGTCGATGGTAAGTATTTTGGCACTTTCGATCCATCTTCTAATGGCGGGATTGTTCATCACATAAGAAGAGTCCGCCCGGAGGAATTCATTGGACAACATCATCCCACCATATATTTCTGACCACAAATACATAGGTTCCCGACTTAAATTAATGACGCCCCCTTTATCGATGAATGCAGCCGACACAGTAACCGTTGTGTCCATGAGTGTTTTGCCTTTGATGAAGGATTGCATCCGATGGCTTCCTTCTGACAGGTCAATCGCAATGGATTCGTTGGAAGAAAGTTTATACGACGCGTCACCAATGGCTATCACCATTGTTTTTTCCAGTGGGTTGTGGATATAAATCCGTTTGTTTTGTTGCACTAAACTGTACAACTTCAGACCTAAGGGAATGAATATAGCTAAGAGCACAATCAGCCCAATAATGACACCTATTTTTCTGTTGTTCCGCTGTTCATCCATTACTGCGTTTCATCTTCGGGTTTCAATCCTGAAAATAAGCATCATTTTTCAATCGCATCGTTTAATTGATGTCAACTGTGTGAAATGAACGATCAAAAAAGAATAAATGGTTACTTTAGAAACTCAATAAGCACTATTTACTATGGCCATAAATTATTCTTTTGGACTTCCACTAAAAACAAACTTCGCGGAGTTTATTTATTATCAGGGCTTGTTTTTGCCTCATGAAATTAATCGGATTCTTGCCTTTTGGGACGAAGATAAAACCATCAAAGCAACACTGGATGAGGGGGATAAATACGACGACGAAATTCGCAAGAGTTCTGTAATGTTTATTGATCATACACCGGAAAACGAATGGATTTACAACCGTTTGGCAGGGCTGGCAATCAAAACAAATAACGAAAGATATTGGTTTGATCTTCTTGGATTTCATCAGGAGTTGCAGCTTACGCGGTATTCTGAAGGTGATTTTTTTGAGTGGCATATGGACTTTGGAGCGGGAGGTATTTCGGCTCGAAAATTAAGTATGACCATTCAATTGTCGGATCCGGATTCGTATGAGGGAGGTGA
>JBNKGN010000147.1:0-7932 GCA_050289845.1 Crocinitomicaceae bacterium
CTGTATTTTGCATTCGTAATGACCAACGCTGGCGATTCGATTATTGCCAATCAAAATATGATCAAAAAGGTGTACTTCCCGAAGTTGATCATTCCGCTTTCAAAAGCAGTTGTCGGATTTATCGAATTTGGGATCGGACTTTTGATTATCATAGGACTTATGATCTATTATCAGGTGGTCCCATCTTCCAACTTCTGGATGGCTTTCCTATTTATTTTTATTGGAATCGTAGCAGCATTAAGTGTCGGAATTTGGCTGAGTGCTCTTACCATCCGATATCGCGATTTCAAACATATTGTTCCGTTTATCGTTCAAATCGGATATTTCATTTCTCCCATAGGCTATCCAATTGACATGGTGAACCAGCGTTTCCCAGCGTGGATCGTCGACATTTACTACCTCAACCCGATGGCCGGTGTTATTCAGGGATTCCGATGGAGTCTACTAGGAGGAGAGGCGCCAGGAAATCAGATATATATCTCATTTTCGGTCGTATTTATTTTATTTATTTCAGGTATTTTCTACTTCAAAAGCGTAGAGGATAAAATGGCAGACTTGGTGTAATGTCGAAAGAAAAAGAAATAGCCATATCGATTCAAGGAATCTCCAAACGCTATGAGATTGGAAAGCAAAAAGACGGCTCGCTTCGAGGCACGCTTGCGGGTCTTTTCAATACCGCTGGCAAAAAGGAAGTGTTTTGGGCCTTACGCGATGTTCATTTTGACATTTTACGCGGTGAAGTTGTAGGAATTATCGGTCGCAATGGCGCAGGAAAAAGCACCATGTTGAAAATACTTTCGCAAATCACCCGACCTACCGAAGGACGAATGGAAATCTACGGAAAAGTAGCTTCGCTTTTGGAAGTTGGAACTGGATTTCATCCAGAATTGACAGGGCGAGAGAATATTTATCTCAATGGAACCATCCTTGGGATGTCCAGAAAAGAGGTCAGGGCAAAATTTGACGAAATCGTTGCATTTTCTGGCGTTGAAAAGTTTATTGATACTGCCGTGAAGCACTACTCTTCAGGAATGTATGTCCGATTGGCGTTTGCAGTCGCAGCGCATCTTGACCCAGAAATCCTCATTATTGATGAAGTTTTGGCTGTGGGAGACGCATCGTTCCAGAAAAAATGTCTCGGAAAAATGAACGACATCGCGAATGCAGGTCGCACGGTTATTTTTGTAAGCCACGATATGGGGGCCGTTGCATCGCTTTGCACCAGAGGTATACTCATGAACGAAGGAAAAATGGTTTATTCAGGAAGTATTGATCAAGTGGTTGAAAAATACATGACCGAGCTACTCCCGAAAATGTCCAATCAATCCAAATATGAAACTGGAGCTTATTCTGAATGGGACGAAACGATTGTTTTAAAAAATGTTCAGCTATTGAGCAAAGATGGTGTACCGATTTCGAGTTTTTCAGTAGATGAACATGTTGGAATTCAAGTCGATTTTGAAGTTTTAGAAAATTTTAAAGGCGATCCTGTTCCCAACCTTCATATTTCTACAAGTTTGGGGGGGAAAGTCGTGGTCACGGTAAATCCCTGCCAAGGGCAAACCTTCTCAGAAGTAGGCTTGCATCGTTCCATCGCCTGGATTCCGGCAAACTTTTTTAATAACGGTTATTTTGTTGCAGGCATCGCTATTAGTACTTTAGACCCTGTACAAGTGCACGTATCAGATTACAACGCACTAAATTTTGAAGTTATAGACAATCTCGATTCAAAATCGCGCAATGGCTATGCGGGAAAAATGGATGGATACCTCAGACCTATATTGGAATGGGACAATACAACATTGAACACATGAAAGTAGTAATATTTGCAGGTGGATTGGGCACGCGTTTAGCGGAGGAAACCTCCCTCAAACCAAAACCGATGGTAGAAATTGGTGGTAAACCAATTCTTTGGCACATTATGAAATTGTACGCAGAACAAGGTTACAACGATTTCATCATTTGTTTGGGCTACAAAGGATATATGATCAAGGAATACTTCATCAATTACTTCTACCATAATTCCGATCTAACCATCGACTTAAGCAACAATCAAATAGAGGTACACGGCACCAAAGCAGAAAACTTCAAAGTCACCCTGGTTGATACTGGATTACACACAAAAACTGCAGGACGTCTGGCACGTGTCAAAGACTACATCGATGGCGATCAATTTATGTTGACGTATGGCGATGGTTTGGCAAATGTGGATTTAAAAGCACTGGAAGCCTTCCACAACTCTCACGGAAAAATTGCGACTGTAACTAGCGTACAACCTGAAGGGCGTTTTGGAGGCATGGAATTCGGAGAAAACAATGAAGTCGTTGCATTTACGGAGAAACCCAAAGGTGATGGTCATTGGATTAACGGCGGCTTCTTCGTGTTAAACACCACGGTTTTCGATTATTTGGAGGACGATTCCGACGCAATCATGTGGGAAGAATCCCCAATGATTCGTTTGACGGCTGATCAACAAATGACAGCATTCAAACACCACGGTTTTTGGCGTTGTATGGATGCATTAAGAGATAAAGTAGTTTTGGAAGAGCTTTGGGCAACCAATAAAGCAGAATGGAAAATTTGGACTTGATTTGAACTTCCTTCAAAAATACCGTAACAAACGTGTCTTTATTACTGGACATACGGGTTTCAAAGGCTCTTGGCTCGCTTTGTGGTTAGAAGAAATTGGTGCTGAGGTTTGCGGATATGCCCTTGCACCCGACACTGTTCCGAATCATTTTTCGCTGATAAATCACTCCTATACTTCTATGATTGGCGATTTACGCGATTCCGAAAAACTCAAAAAAGCCGTTTCCGATTTCCAACCCGACATTGTGTTTCACCTAGCCGCACAACCTTTGGTGCGCTATTCATATCACCACCCAACGGAAACATTTGATACTAACGTGATGGGAACTTTACATCTTTTAGAAGCTTGTAAAAATGTAGACTCCGTTTCAGCGATTGTCTGTGTCACCACCGACAAAGTATACGAAAATCACGAATCGTCGGATGGCTATATAGAAACAGATCGCTTAGGCGGTTACGACCCCTATAGTGCATCGAAAGCTTGTGCAGAAATTCTTGTGAATTCGTACATCCAATCGTATTTCAACCCAGCGAAATACGGAATCGAACATCACGTTCTAATTTCAACTGTACGAGGAGGAAATGTAGTTGGCGGTGGAGATTGGAGTGAAGATCGACTTGTTCCCGATATTGTTAGAGCCGTGAGCAATGACAGTCCACTCGAAATTCGAAACCCAAAAAGTGTACGACCGTGGCAACATGTACTCGATTGTTTATCGGGATATTTGACGCTTGGAGCAGAATTGCTAGAGGGGAATGTTTCTTTTGTTGGACCTTGGAATTTTGGACCAATTAATCAAGAAGCGCTCACCGTTTCGGAGATTACAGTCATAGGAAAACGTTATTTTCCGCAATTAGAAGTGCAGTTTGGCGAAGCGCCTTTGCATGAAACGGGGATGTTGCAGTTGAACTGTTCGAAAGCCGTCCATTTATTGGATTGGCAACCATTATTTTCAACGGATGAACTATTCGAACAAACGTTCAATTGGTACGCAACTTTTGCGACTAAAAACAAACTCCTCACACTTGAGCAAATTAGCACCTATAATAAGGCTATCGAAGAAAAAATAGCTTCAAAACATGAAGATTAGCACACAACATATCCAAGGTGTTTCTCTAATTGCCCCACGGGTATTGGAAGACGATCGAGGCGCTTTTTTTCGCACGTTTTGTCAGCAAGAAATGAAATCTCTCAATATGCGCCCATCGGTTCAAATGAACCACTCGATTAACCACAAGCGTGGGACCTTACGTGGACTGCATTATCAATTACCGCCCCATCGGGAGCAAAAACTCATTCGTTGTATCTCAGGATCCGTATTTGATGTTTTTGTCGATTTACGTGCGGATTCAGCAACATTTTTGCAATGGGGTGCTGTCGAATTATCAGCAGAAAACAAGCAAATTCTGTTTTTGGACGAAGGTATTGCGCATGGCTTTATCACACTTGAAGATAACACCCAACTACTTTATCAGCACTCCGAATTTTATGCTCCAGAATACGAAGCAGGGATTCGATTCGATGACCCAATGCTTTCGATCGAATGGCCATTTGAACCAAAAATTATTTCGGAACGCGACCGAAACCACCCAACTCTTTCACCGACTTTTAATGGAATATAATTATGAAGTGTAGATTCTGTAAAAACGAACTAACGCATGGCTTTGTTGACCTTCAAAACAGCCCGCCTTCCAACTCTTTTTTGACTGCATCTCAGTTAAACAAAATGGAAGCATATTATCCGTTAAACATATTTACATGTGATCATTGTTTCCTCGTTCAAATTGACGAATACAAAGATGCTACAGAAATATTTGATGGTGATTACGTCTATTTTTCTTCGTTCTCAAAAAGCTGGTTGGCACACGCGAAGAGATATTGTAATACCATGGTGGAACGATTTGGACTGAATGCTTCGAGTGCTGTAATGGAAATTGCATCCAACGATGGCTACCTGCTTCAATATTTTAAGGAACTTGGCGTACCTGTTTTAGGCATTGAACCCACTGCCAATACAGCTGAGGTAGCACAAGCTAAAGGAATTGAAACTTTGGTGGATTATTTTGGTGTCGCAACAGCAGAAAAACTGGTTCATCAAGGAAAGAAAGCCGATTTGCTACTGGGAAACAATGTACTTGCGCATGTACCTGATATCAATGACTTTGTGGGAGGAATGAAAATAGTACTCGCCTCCAACGGGGTAATTACCATGGAATTTCCGCACCTATATCAATTGGTAAAGTACCATCAATTCGATACCATTTATCACGAGCATTTCTCTTATCTTTCCTTTACGACCGTTTCCAAAATTTTCATTGCCGCTGGATTAAAAATGTTCGATGTGGAAGAATTACCAACACACGGAGGTTCTCTTCGAATTTATGCAACGCATACAGAGAATACCACGCATGAAATCACCTCGAATGTGGCTGAAATGCTCGCCAAAGAACAAGATGCAGGAATGACATCAATGGACTATTACGAGAATTTCCAAAAAGCGTGCGAACAGATCAAAATCGACTTTGTTGGATTTTTATTAGCAGCCAAAAAACAGGAAAAAAAAATCGCAGGATACGGTGCCGCTGCGAAGGGAAATACACTACTGAATTATTGTGGAGTGAAGAAGGATCTCATTTCCTACGTGGTAGACGCCAATCCACACAAGCAAAATAAGTTTCTGCCTGGAAGTCATATTCCCGTAGTGGATGAATCGATATTGAAAGCCGACAAGCCTGATTTCGTAATCATTTTTCCCTGGAATTTGAAAGATGAAATCATGGAGCAATTGGCATATATCCGTGATTGGGGTGGTCAATTCATTATCGCAATACCGGAGGTGACTGTATTATGAAAATCTTAGTCACTGGAGCCACTGGTTTTGTCGGGAATCACGTCATCAACTACCTTCTCGATCAAAGTCAACACACGATCATTGCCACTTCTCGTGATACGGAGCGTGCGGCTACTTTTGACTGGTTTGAACGGGTTACGTATGTTCCTTTTACAATTGGAGAAGAAATCCCAAAGAACATTCGCGCCTTTTTCCACCAACCAGATCTGTGCATTCACCTCGCCTGGGATGGGCTGCCAGACTTTCGAAGCGAAGCACATCAAACGACGATCTATCAAAATCACAAAGCATTTTTAAGCGCCTTGATACGCGATGGATTACTAAAACTCAGCGTGACGGGAACGTGTCTGGAATACGGAATGGTAGAAGGCGAATTACACGAAACGCTTCCTGCCCACCCTACTTTATCTTATCCAATAGGTAAGAACAAATTGCGGGAATCCCTCGAAAAGCTTCAGAACGAACAACATTTTGAGTTGGATTGGATTCGCTTATTCTATATGTATGGGCAAGGGCAACACCCCAAATCGATCCTCGCACAATTGGCGCAACACATTGCAGAAAAAAAGCCAGTTTTCAACATGTCACAAGGCGATCAACTCCGCGATTATTTACCCGTCGAAAAAATTGCCGAAGGAATTGCTAAATTAGCACTGCTAAATAAGGGAAATGGGATAATTAATTGCTGTAGCGGTCAACCAATCACGATTAAAAAACTAGTGACGGATTTCATTGAAACGCATCAGGCACAAATGGCATTAAATTTGGGTTATTATCCCTATCCAGATTATGAACCGTTCCAATTTTGGGGAAGTACGAAGAAACGGGAACACTTACTGAAAGAATAAATGGCGCCAGAAACCGCTACCATCCATAGAAGCCTAACCAATACCTCCTTGGCTAGATACATTGCAACTCAGTTGAATCACTTCTTTCCAGATGACGAACCCGTGTCTGAAAAAAGAATGTTAGAAGCAATTGAACGCGCCGAAGAACGTGTATTCTACTGCTTTGGCAATATCCGAAAAAAGTACTTTCACGACAACGGGATAACACACTTCAGCCATTTGATCAGTGACCAATATTGCATGTACATCTATATGCTTTCGAACCACGTTTACACTGATAGCGGCGACGAAACTCTGGCAACAAAACTCTATTACCTCAACAAAGCGTTAAATGGCGTTGACATTTTTTACACATCCCAATTGCCCGATGTGTTTTTATTGGTACATCCCTTAGGCACCATACTTGGACGCGCGAAATTTTCCGATTATTTCATTGCCTACCAGGGAGTCACGGTTGGTTGTCTCAATGATGGTATTTTTCCCACTTTCGAAGGGAAAACAATTCTATATGCCAATTCAAAAGTACTGGGCGACTGTACAATCGGTGACAACGTGTGCCTTGCCGCAGATGCTACGGTCATTAGTAAAAACATCCCGGCAAACAAAGTCGTTTTGGGGAAATCGCCGAGTCTCAAAATACTCCCAAACACGAAAGATATAGAACAAAGACCCCCTTTCGTCTATGGTATCTAAGCAACCGTTTTTCTCCATTGTCATTCCTACTAAAAATCGTCCGAAATACCTTCGTGATTCGATTCAAAGTGTACTGTTGCAAGATTTTGACGACTACGAATTAATTGTTTCGGATAATTTCAATACTCAAGAAACAGCCGATGTTATTTCGGAATTTACATCGCATCCAAAATTTCGCTCCTATCGCACTGCCGAAGAGATGAATATGATCAACCATTGGGAATTTGCAACGAAGAAAGCTAGGGGGAAATACGTGCTTCTACTAGCGGATCGCAAGGTATATTATCAGGGAGCATTGAAAAAAATACACAAGGTGCTTCTTGAAAACCCAAATATCAACGCATTTTCTCTCGGAACAAAGATCTACAACGATCTGGAAAATAAAATGGGTTGGAATATTCCTGAAATTGCGACTCAACTATATACTACGGAAGAACTCCTCGACAATTTCTTAACTGCGAATTACAACGGTAGTGGCTCCATGGATTTTGTCATGCCGAAAACCCTGAACGGCGGGTACAAAAATGCTTTCGCTGAAGAAGTGCGGGCGATTTCTGAAAGGTACTTTAACAACCCAGGCGTAACCACACCGGATTACTCCTCACTTTTTATCAATCTTGCACTAAACAAAGAAGTACTGCATATTGGAGGCAAAATCATGCTTTGGCAGGGCGAGCACACGAGCAACGGGAGGCAATTTGGCGCAGGAAAATTTCAAAGCTACATGCAAAGCCTGGGCGACATCGATCCCTACGATTACGTTCCCATCAAAGCACCATTCATCTACAATTTGTTGCATCACGATCTATGGACAATCGGCGCGGTATTCGGTAAAAACATTGCCACGAAAGAAATCAATTGGGACAATTATTTCCGAACGAATTACTGGGAATTACTGAACAAAAAAGCGCAGGGACTCCGTGGCTCGGAATTGGCTTTCTTTGAAGACA
>JBNKGN010000148.1:0-7920 GCA_050289845.1 Crocinitomicaceae bacterium
CGTGCGCGGAGCGCAACGATTCAATCAAGGCATCTTTGCCATGAGTTCTGATACTGTCCAAAAAGACAAGGTGATTAAGCGTTAATAGTTTTTCAACCTCTGATACATTTCGTGTATCATCCGCAATGTTGAGCAGAACAATTGCCTGCCGAACATTTTGACCATCTGTGTTTCGCATAAAAGAATGGATAAAATGAATAAAAAGAGGGCAGGTCACTGCGAAACACATCAAAGCAACGCCTTGAACGGTCTTCGGGACTTACACCCGTATGCCTGCCCAATAGCTTCATTTTTAACCGGAGGTTGATTCTTGGCGTCATGTTGATAAAAATGTGTTTCGCAAGACTAAGATACGATTAATCAGTTAAACAGTTGCCTTACAACGCCTAAAAAGAAAAGGGGGGAGAAAAGAAAAAAATCTGCACACTGGTTAACCTGTATGGCTTTCAAACTATGGGCATCTTTCGAGCCATACCTTCATTGCGTATAACGGTTAATGTAAAAAGTCGTTTTAATGCTTTTTACATAATGTTACCTACTGTTTTTGTTTATTTAATACTTTGTACATATCTCTAATTAACCCTCCAGAGTAATCTGAATTAGTCATAATAACCACTCCGCAGTTATTCTTAAGTGAAGCAACCATTTGACATAGAAACCCTTCATTCCTTCCACTAAACCCAATTAGTGAATCATTTTCATTTTCTACTATTCTAAGACCTGTGTTACCACTGACGAAAATTTTCATGAAATCTGCCGACAAAATTTGATTGGATTCGCCATTACAGGTGTGTAAAACTTCAATAAGCAATCGGGATAAATCATTTGGAGTTGTCCAGAGACCAGCTGCTGCTTGTTCAGGATAAGTGTGCCAACCATTTTTAACTCTCTTCTCATTATAATAATATCCAAAACTACAATTCATGCTATCTGAAGGATAGGTATAAAAGCTGCTTTCCATTCCGATTTTTGAAAATATTTCTTGTCGCACGAAATCTGCGTAACTCAGATTGGTAACATCTTCAATCATTTGTTGTAGTATCATATATCCACCACCTGAATATTGATACTCACTATTGGGTTCATTTTTGACTTCAATTTTAGGAGAATTTATTCCTTTATCTGCATTCAAAATACTAACTACCGATTTTAGTGGCTTATCATCATCACTATAACCGTCAAAGCCACCTACATTTATTCCAGCTCTGTGATTTAACAAATTTCGAGGAGTTATATAATTATCATATGGGTTGTCCAGTTTCCATGACGAAAGGTAGTTGTTAATATTACTATCTAATTCAATTCTATTTTCTTGAACTAGTTTAAGAACAGCAATTCCGCAAATGACCTTACTAATGGAAGCCGCTTGAAAAACAGTAGTTGTGTCTACTTTAATCCGATTATCAATGTTAGAGAAGCCAAAGCCATTAGAGTAGATAATTCCACTTTTGTCAAAATATGAAAATCCTACTCCATGAACTTTGTGAACTACCAGAAGCGAATCCATTGAAAGTTCTAATCTTTTAGTATGATTAGAATAGCTGTTGTATTCTGACAGTTTTGGTAAGATGAAAGTTGGAGCGCAGGATACAAACAAGAGAAGTGTCAATATGTTGTATAAAATGATTTTCATGATTCTTTTCATTGTAGGTAACTACCTTATATAAGCATAAAAATAACATATAAGTTCCCAAAAGGTATGTTATGTGCAACTTTATGCATCATAATCCAATGTTTAATTGGTCAATAGGACTGATGATTTTTTTATAATCTTCTGATCGTACGTGAGTGTAAATTTCTGTTGTTTTTGGACTCGAATGACCTAGGATCTCTTGGATATACCGAAGATTTACGCCTGCTTCAAGTAAGTGTGTGGCATACGAATGTCGCAAGGTATGAAGCGTGGCAGGCTTGGTGATTTTTGCCTTCAGTTTTGCATTCTTGAAAACCGATTGAAGACTGCTGCCCGAATAAAGCCCACCGTTGGCACCGGTAAAAATCAAATCTTTAGGCTTATAAGCTCGTGCGTAGTTTCGCAAAATTAGAAGTGTTTTTTCCGAAAGTGGAACCATTCGATCTTTTTTGCCTTTGCCTCCTTTTATATGGATGAGCATTCTTTCGGAATCGATGTCATTGACGTGTAAATGGATCAATTCTCCGCGTCGCAATCCACACGAATAAATGACGGCGATCATTGTGCGATGCTTTAGGTTGATGGTGTGGTTGATGATCCGTTCTACTTCTTTTAGACTCAAAATTACGGGTAAAGTTTTGGGGGAGAATGGTCGCACTATTTCGTGAACGGCAAACGATGATCCATCGTGATTTTCATAGAATAGTTTTAGTGCGTTGATCAATTGGTTTTGAAACGATACCGAGTAATTGTATTTTAAAATGTAATGGACGTTGAAATCTTGAAATTCCTTAAATGCTAGTTCATCTATTTTTTTATCGCGATGAAAACGAAAGAAAAGTTCAAGACATTCAACGTAAGAACGAATGGTGTTTTCGCTGTAACGGATTGAACGCATATAATTCACGTATGATTCCATCGGAACGCGATAAGAGGTTGCTAACGCAGGCAGTATGGGTGCTTTCAACTTCGGTTGGTCCAAAGATTTTGCGAGTAATTTTGAGGTGTCAATTGTAGCAATGCCATCAAAATAGTTTCTTAGGTGATCAATCGATGACTGAGAGGCTCCAATTATATGGACTTTTGCCTCTTTAAACCATTTTGAACTTGGGTATTGACGAAACAATTCGTTGAGACGTTGATTGTATTCGTGATAACATAGAAGTACAGATGTTCCATAGTAAACACCGTGATGTAAGTGAATTTCTGCTAGCATAGGTAGGTTGTTAAATAGGTAATTCCCTCTTTAAGTTAGCAAAAAAGAACACATGCCGCAACTTCAAAAGATACGGGCGAACTCGGAAGGATTCCGCTTCAGAAAAGAATCAGAATTTGTCCTTTTTCTCTAACAACTCCCGAATGTACGATTCGATTTTCTCTGGTTTGGTGGTTGGTCCAAAGCGTTTGATGGGGGTTCCGTTTTGATCGATTAGAAATTTCGTGAAATTCCATTTGATTTTACTGCCGAACCAGCCTCCTAACTGATCTTTCAGGTACTGAAACAAAGGATGTGTATGGGCTCCGTTAACGTCTATTTTTTCCGTCAATCGAAAAGTGACACCGTGATTGATGCGACATGTTTCGGCCATTTCATCGTTGGAAAGAGGCTCCTGTCCACCAAATTGATTGCAAGGTGTTCCCAAGACAACCAAACCTTTGTCTTTGTAGGCGAGGTGTAATTGCTCCAAACCGTCAAATTGAGGGGTAAGACCGCACTGAGTTGCCGTGTTGACAATGAGCACCACTTTTCCTTTGAAGTCTTTCATAGCAAGCGTTTCTCCAGAAGGCGTTTTGATGGTGAGCGAATAAAATTCCATACGATAATTTCAAGATACAAAGGTAGTACGTTTCCGAGACAAAAAACTTACAGATATTTCGAAGCTTCACGTTTTGCAAGTCCTTTTAATCCAATTTCTTCCACAAATGCTTTTACTGCTTCGGGATGGTATTTTGAATATTGCCGCAAACTCCATCCGATGGCCTTCTGAATGAAAAATTCGGGAACATCTTGATATTGGCGGATTAAATCCTTTAGCAATTCAAAATCAACGTCAGTTTTGTACTTGAGTTGAAAAATCAAACACGTACGGTTCAACCACATATTGTCAGCATGGCGCCATCGCTCAATAACTGTTTCTTTTTGTTCGGGAAATTTGGTGAAGTAAAAGCCAATATAATTTGAAGCCAATGTGTCCACCGTTTCCCACCAGGATTTTGTCACGATCAATTCTTCCAGGATCTTCCAATCTTCTTTTCCGATTGTTTTTTTGGGTTGCTTGTTCAAATAATCCAGTGCAATGTATTGGTATTCTCGCTGATCAAGTACCCACAATTGCGCTACCACATCGAACGGGGGAAATTGACTCGACTTTATCGCGGCGAACCATTCTTTTTGGATCGCATTACGCACAGGAGACTTTATGCCGAAACAAACGAATTTGTTTTTAAGATATGCCGACATTTGAAGGGCGATTTGGGGATCCGCGTTCTTCCGCATTTCCATTTCAAGTTGTTCAATGTACGTTGTCAACACAAGTGCTCCCATGGTCTAATTTTAATCAATGCAAGTTACGAAAAACCGTGTATGTTGAAAGTTGCGTTGCAGCAGATCGGGCATTATTTTGTACTTTCAGACTTCAAACGAATGTCATGAGAATAACAAGTCTTTTATTGATGCTATGTGTGGGGATTACAGGCTACACACAAGAATTACCCGCGTACAAAATCTACGACGCAAAAGGAAAGGAGGTAACTTTCGGTAAAATGCTCAAAAGTCTCGACGAAGCAGAAATCATTCTTTTTGGTGAACAGCACAACTGTGCGATAGCGCATTGGTTGCAGTATGAAGTAACCCTCGCATTGGATGGTTCCAACGAGTTGGTTCTTGGAGCAGAAATGATTGAAGTCGACAATCAAGATGCTTTGAATTTGTATTTGATGGACTCAATCGATCAAAAAGGTTTGGATACAATGGCACGCTTGTGGATCAATCATCCAACGGATTACGCTCCTTTGGTGGATTTTGCTAAAGCAAATGAACTTCCTTTTATCGCGACAAATATTCCCCGTCGTTACGCTAGTATGGTCTATAAAAATGGGGGATTCGCGGCATTGGATTCGATCTCAGATCAGGAAAAAGAATGGATCGCACCGTTACCTATCGTGTTTGATCCTGAATTGCCCGAATACAAGGCGATTTTGGAGATGATGGGTGAACATGGAAGTCCTGATTTGGTGAAAGCACAAGCCATTAAAGACGCGACGATGGCGCACTTTATTCTGAAAAATTTTAAAGACGGACAAACGTTTATCCATTACAATGGTGCTTTTCATTCCAACAACTACGAAGGAATATTGTGGTACCTGCAACAAGCGCAACCCAACAGAAAATACGCTACGATCTCGACGGTCACGCAGGAAAATGTGTCCCGTTTGGAAAGTGAAAACAAAGGATTGGCCGATTTTATTATCGTGGTCGATGAGAATATGACTACCACGTATTAATGCTGTTATGACAACGAAGGAATTGGAAGCATTGAAATACCCCATCGGAAAATTTGTTCCTCCTGTGAATGCTACGCAAGAGCAACGAAATATTTGGATGGAAACGATAGCACAATTTCCTGAAGATCTACGACGTCTCACCCAAGAGATATCAATGGAACAAAAATCATGGAAATACCGACCTGATGGTTGGACCGTGTGCCAGGTTGTGCATCATTGCGCAGACAGCCATGCCAATGCTTATATTCGTTTTCGATGGGCACTTACGGAAGCGACACCGACGATTAAGGCGTACGAAGAACAACTGTGGGCAGAACTTCCCGATGCGAAAAACCTTATGATTGACCATTCTTTGATCATGTTGGAAGGCATACATGGAAGATGGAGCGAATTGCTACGATCACTCTCAGAAGCCGATTTTACCTACGAATATTTTCATCCACAGCAAGAAAAGAAATTTACGTTAGCGGTAGTCCTGGCGAACTACGATTGGCACTGCCGACACCATTTGGCGCATATTGAGAATGCACTTGCTTCTCAGGGAGAATTCAATTGAGCAAAAGCTCGTAGCAAAAATAAGGATGCGTTTTTTTGTAAGATAAGTATACAGGTCCCAAATCGGTGTAACCACGATTCGTGTAAAAACGCAGATTTCTCGGGTTTTGACTAAATGTATCCAAACGAATGGCTGCGTAGTTTTGGTTGCGCGCCCAATTCTCGGCAAAATCCATCAATTTTCGAGCAATGCCTTTTCCTTGATGTTCCGGAGAAACTGCCAATCGGTGCACCACAATATTCCGATCCGTTTCCTTCGTACTCCAGCTGATTTCACTGTATTCGGGATCCTGGATTTCATTCAAAACGATAATCCCCAGTACCACACCAGATTCTCGGTAGGCAAACAAAGTGGCCGTTTGGATGTCGGTGGAAAGTCGGTCGAGATCAGGATAATTTTCGTCCCATTGGTCAATTCCATTGTCGCGCATGTGCTTTCCACACGCACGCGTAAGTGCCAAAATTGCTTCTAGCTCCTCCTGTTTTCCTAAAGAAATCATTTTATGAAATAACGCCGAGCTCTTTCCCTACTTTAATGAAGGCCGCTGCCGCTTTGTCTAAATCAGCTTTGCTATGTGCTGCCGAAATCTGTGTTCGAATTCGTGCTGCCCCTTTAGCTACAACAGGGTAGAAGAAGCCAATCGCGTAGACACCTTCTTGCAGAAGCATATCTGCAAATTTTTGAGAAAGTGCTGCGTCGTACAACATAATTGGCACAATCGGTGAATCGCCTGGTTTTATGTCGAACCCAGCCGCAACGATTTTTTCTTTGAAGTAATTCGTGTTTTCTTCAAGACGATCACGCAATTCTGTGGTGGCACTTAAAATCTCAAAGACTTTGTTGGACGCACCTACAATCGAAGGAGCCAAAGAATTAGAGAACAAGTACGGACGTGATTTTTGACGCAACATGTCGATGATTTCTTTCGGTCCAGTTGTGTAACCTCCCATGGCACCGCCCAATGCTTTACCGAGGGTTCCCGTGATAATATCCACGCGATCTGAAACACCGAAATGCTCAGGAACTCCACGTCCCGTTTTTCCGATAAACCCAGCAGAGTGACATTCGTCCGACATCACCAAAGCATCGTATTTGTCTGCCAATGCACAAATTTCATCCATTTTGGCCAAATCACCGTCCATAGAGAAAACGCCGTCGGTTACAATAATGCGAAAACGTTGTGCTTGCGCTTCTTTTAATTTTGCTTCCAAGTCCGCCATGTCGGAGTGTTTGTAGCGATAGCGTTGTGCTTTACACAAACGAATTCCATCGATGATCGAAGCGTGATTCAATTCATCAGAAATAATCGCATCTTCTTCAGTAAACAATGGTTCGAATACGCCTCCGTTGGCATCAAAAGCCGCAGCATAAAGAATGGTGTCTTCCGTTCCGTAGAACTTGGCAATTTTCGCTTCTAACTCTTTGTGAATGTCCTGAGTGCCACAAATGAACCGTACCGATGACATTCCGTAGCCGTGCGAATCAAGCGCGTCTTTAGAGGCCTGAATCACGTCAGGATGAGAGGACAAACCAAGATAGTTGTTTGCACACATGATTACGACATCGTCTCCTGTACTTACGTGTACCGTAGCCCCCTGAGGAGAAGTAATAATGCGTTCGCGTTTGTAAATTCCCGCTTCTTCAATTGCTTGAAGTTCCGTCTGCAAGTGATCTTTGATTTTCCCGTACATAATGCTGTATTTAGATGCAGCACAAATTTAATAGAAATTACCATTCTTTCATGGCGATCACTTCCAGTTCAATGTCATTTTGTCGACAAGCGTCTTCGATACATTTTAAATAACTTTTCAGATTTAAGTCACTTTCCAGCGGTCGGGTGAAATACACAATTTTTGAAGGAGCTGTCAGTTTTATTTGAGCCGCGACAAGTGGAACGTGTTTTGGAACCTCCCGCTCCAATAATAAATGGTCGTAATACGGAATTTTCTCGTCAATCGAAAGCCATCCAAACTTCCCTGAGAGTATGTAGCAAGGGACACCTTGTTCTATTGCCTTTTGATACACGGTTGCTATACGAGCACTTCGATAACGTTCAATCGCAGGTAATAATTCGCGGGTGTCTTTTTTTAATGCGGCACAATAGGTACTATAAACGATCATTTAAAAATTCCATTTGAGATTTCGATTATTGAGTACAGCAAAAGAAACTTTATCGCCATCGGATTCAATGCCCAAAGAAAACGCATCTTCTTTTGAGATAATACCA
>JBNKGN010000149.1:0-7903 GCA_050289845.1 Crocinitomicaceae bacterium
GTTCCAACAAGCATCAAAGCAAAAGTATACGGCAAAATTTCCCGTGCCTTTAATCCCGTTATCCCTAACAGCGGTAACGCCCAAAAGGGTTGTAACATATTTGTTATTTGATCGCCGTAAGAAAGTGCCATAATCGCTTTGGGAGCACTCACGCCCAGTTCGGCTGCCGCCTTTAGCACGATTGGACCTTGAATCATCCATTGTCCACCGCCGCTTGGCACAAAAATATTTACCAATCCAGAACTAAAAAACGTGTAGAGAGGAAACGTTTCGGTGGTTGAATGCGCCACAAAAAAATCAGACATTTGACCAACCAATCCCGAATATTTCATAATCCCCAAGATGCCGAAATACAAGGGAAATTGGATTAAAATTCCAGAAGCACCGCCAATCGCCCGATCGATCGCCTTCATAAAATCGCGGATGGATCGATGTAACAATATGCCCAATCCAAGCAACAGCAAATTGATGTAATTCGGATTGAGAAACCCGAAGCCTATCTTAGGAAACAACACGAGTGCCTTATAGAGCAAATAGCTGGTAATTAAACTACCGATAATCGTGCTAAACCAAACGGCCACATCCAGACGCTCAGCCCCTGTCACCTCTTCTTCATCGTCCAGAATGGGCTTGGAAACCTCTGGCAATCTCAATGTACGTTCGGATCGTTTTCCCATCCAATACATGAATAACGGTAACAATACAATCAGCATTCCCATCACCGTCAGATTCATTCCACCAAAAACGGTTTCAGAAAAAGAATAACTATCGGGAACTGTCTGTAACTGCTCTCCTGCAAAGGCACCATTCATAAGTTCTCTAACATGTCCTGATTCCGCAGCTTTGATTGGTGCGGAACCCGAAATCCCACCGTGCCAGACCATCAAACCACTGTAGCCTGCAGCACCAATTAGCGGATAATTTAAAGCAATTCCATTTTTGGCTGCGTGTTCTCCAACTTTCCGTGCGAGGATGGCTCCGAAAATCAGTCCCAACCCCCAATTAAATAATGCAACTGAAACAGTTAAAAAAGTGACAATAGCAGCGGCAGTTGCCGTCGAATCACAATATCGGGTTACTTTACCAATAAAGCGATCCATAGGTTGTGTCAACGCCAAAACGTGTCCCAGAACCAGCATTAACATCATCTGGACAGCGAAAGCCAGGTAGGAAGATTCCCACAATCCGTTTTCCCAAAAACCAACCAATTCCCAGGCACGATCCGTTCCCGTGGAATCACTTTCCGAAGCAAACCAAGCAAAAACAAACGTGAATACAGTTAAAAGAATCGCAATCGTAAAGGGACTGGGAAGCAAAGTTCGAAAGGCTTTTTCAATAAATCGGAAAAATTTCATAGGCAGCAAGCTTCGCTTTGTTGTTCCGATAAAAGTATAAATTCTCTGTGATTTCAAAATTGCCCGTATTTTAGCGTATGCAATCCGATGAAATCTACATGAAGCGTGCTTTGGATCTTGCGAAATTGGGCAAGGGACATGTTGCACCCAATCCGCTCGTAGGAGCCGTGGTTGTTCACAATGACAAAATAATCGGCGAAGGCTACCACGAAAAATTTGGTGAAGCCCACGCTGAAGTCAACGCGATTGCCAGCGTTAAGGATCCATCGTTATTGAAAGAAGCAACCATTTATGTAACACTTGAGCCCTGCGCGCACTATGGAAAAACGCCTCCTTGCGCCGACTTATTGGTTCATCATCAATTGAAACGTGTTGTTATCGGTTGTGCTGATTCCTTCGAAAAAGTAGCAGGAAAAGGAACCCAACGCCTCCGTGATGCTGGTATTGACGTAACGACTTTTGTGATGGAAAGCGAATGCCGTGACATGAATCGCGCATTTTTCACCTTTCAAGAACAAAAACGTCCGTATATTTTTCTGAAATGGGCGCAAAGTGCTGATGGTTTTATAGATGCATCATCCTCAGAAACAGGAAAAGTTACCTGGATTTCTCGTGCTGAAGTACAACCCATCGTCCATCAATGGCGCAGTGAATACCAGGCAATTTTGGTCGGCAAAAACACCGTTCTTCACGACAACCCTTCTTTAACCGTTCGTGCGGTGACAGGTAAAAATCCCATCCGGATCGTATTGGACCGAAATCTTGAAATTCCGAAAGAAAGTAAGGTTCTTAGTGATGGAAACCCAACCGTTGTATTCAATACGGTTCGTTCAGAGAATAAAGGAGCTCTTCATTATTACCAGTTGGAAAAATTATCTGTCACAGCGATCACTTCGGCACTTTGGAAATTAAATATCCAATCGGTTCTTATTGAGGGAGGGGCACAAACCTTACAATCATTTATCGACGCAGGAGTCTGGGATACCGCCTGCATGATTCAGGGACAAGACTACTTACACGCGGGCACGAAAGCTCCCGATCTCGGTAAAACTCCGTATAAAACGCAAAAAGTTTTTGGCGATACATTAAACTTTTATCACTCATGATGCCATTGGTCTTATCGGTCGCAAGCTCCAGTTTGATTTTCGTCATTTTTAAACTCTTTGCGAAGTATAAAATTGACACGTTTCAAGCAATTGTTTTTAATTATTTCACGGCATTCATTATAGGAATGAGCCTTTATGGAAGCGCCTGGAGAACTGAGTTCTTGGCTCAAAACGATTGGATGATTGCCGCCATTATTTGTGGCATCCTCTTTATTTCCCTCTTTTTCATCATGGGAAGTAGTTCGCAATTGAACGGTGTTGCCGCAACTTCTGTCGCTGTCAAGATGAGCATGGCAGCTTCACTCATTGGGATGATTCTGCTTTTCGGAACTCCTTTAAACTTCTTGAATGGTAGCGGTATTTTACTCGCCATCCTAGGTGTATTTCTAGTATCGTATGCCAAAGGAGAAAAAGTGAACGCCACGTGGATGCTCGCCTGTCTTTTTTTGGGAAGTGGACTACTTGACCTATTGCTTTATTACATTCAACATAGTCTATTAAACGGAATGCCCACCTCTATTTTCAGTGCGATCGGATTGGGAATTGCAGGGATATTCGGAAGTTGTATTCTCACCGTTCGACTCGTGAAAGGGCGCACACAATTCGCATTCAAAAACGTGATTGCGGGAATCCTTCTGGGAATTCCCAACTATTTTTCAATTTACCTTTTGTTGCTTTCATATAAAACAACAGGTTGGGAGGATGTCACCGTTCTCTCTATCACCAATGTTTCGGTGGTCATCACTTCTGCTCTTTTGGGCTTTTTAGCATTCCGAGAAAAGGCGACGCCACGGAAAGTGATCGGATTGATTTCCGCTATATTTGCCATAACATTACTCTATTTATCAAATCGAAATTGACATGACTATTTACCCACTGAATACAGGAAATTTTAAACTGGACGGCGGTGCAATGTTTGGAGTTGTACCGAAAACACTTTGGTCACGCACCAACCCTGCTGATGCGAATAATATGTGTGATTGGTCAATGCGTTCCATGTTAATTGAAGACGGTGATCGACTTATTTTGATTGACACTGGGATTGGCGACAAGCAATCGGAAAAATTCTTTTCGCACTATTACCTCTCGGACGAAAACAGTCTGGAACCGAACTTAAAAAAATTGGGCTTTTCGCTAGACGACATTACGGACGTGTTCCTAACGCATTTACATTTCGATCATTGCGGTGGAGCCATCAAATGGAACAAAGATCGCACGGGATTCGAGCCCGTATTTAAAAACGCTATTTATTGGAGTACAGAACAACATTGGAAATGGGCCACAGAACCAAATCCACGTGAAAAAGCATCGTTCTTACAAGAAAACATCATGCCCATAGAAGCGTCAGGTCAGTTGCAATTTGTACATCGGGAAGGCGATTTCACGAAGAATGTGTTCAATAATTTCGACGTCCTTTTTGTCGATGGACACACGGAAAGCATGATGATTCCGCACATTCATTACAAAGAAAAAACGTTGGTTTTTATGGCAGATCTTCTACCGAGCGTAGGACACATTCCTTTGCCATACGTTATGGGATATGACACCCGACCATTGATCACCCTGAAGGAAAAAGAACAATTTCTAATCAATGCTGCGAACGAAAATTTCGTGTTGTTTTTAGAGCATGATTCCGTAAATCAATGTGCGACTTTGCAGAACACAGAGAAAGGAGTTCGACTGGAACGCACCTTTAATTTTGACGAGTTATTCTGATTTTTTGTACCTTACTTTCCCAAACTTCGCCGACTATGATACAGCACATTGCGCAACTTTTCGAAGAAACTAAAACGATCATCCTTCCTGGTCTTGGAGCCCTGACGATTACAAACCCCGATACGGGTGAGTTGATGTTCATGCCCTATTTGAAACATAATGATGGCGTTCTCAAGGGGTTTATAGCATCGAAAGAAGGCATTTCTGAGGATGATGCCCAATCGAAAATGACTGCCGCAATTGCTGAAATTCAAAGCAAATTGGACAATGGCTCTCCAGCGCCTTTTGGGTCGTTCGGGCACTTTCAAAAAGATGCAGATGGCGATGTCGAGTTTGTCAATCAAACAGAAGCCTCGTCAGAAAACACACCAACACCTGAAACTAAAGAAGCAGCAACAGCAATTCCAACAGCGGAAGAAACAGATGTACCCGTTACCGAAACACCTGACGTTGAACCCGAAACAGCCGAATTGCCTGATGAAGCTCCTTCTGAACCAGAGGTCGTAACGACCCCACCAGAAATTGCTGAGGATGATAGTGCGTCGGTTGCAACGGAAACTACAGCGCCAGAAGCAATTGCTCCAATTGTTGAAGCAACATCAGAAACAACCAATCCACCTGAAAACACCAGTGCATCAACTCCAAAAACACTTGCAGACGAAATAGCTGCTGCAGAACAAGAAAAAGCTGCAACACCTGTAGAAGAAAGTAACGAAGAAATTCCAACGGCAACAAGTACT
The DNA here is from genome assembly GCA_050289845.1 of Crocinitomicaceae bacterium. GTDB lineage: Bacteria > Bacteroidota > Bacteroidia > Flavobacteriales_D > Crocinitomicaceae > UBA4466. Next base: position 4,918 of record JBNKGN010000149.1, read on the forward strand.
CCCCTTCCCGAAGAAAAGGAAGAAGCACCTGTTACAAAACCAACAAAAACAATTGCCGAAGAAATCGAAGAAGCCGAAAAAGCAAAAGCGATGGCCGCTACAGCATCCACTCCCGAAACGCCTGTAGCTGAAACGATCACTCACAAGGATTCACAGAAAGAATTGAATATTCTGGAGAAGGAGGAAATTGCGAGTAATCAAAAGAAATTGGACGACTTACGAGCTCAAAAAGAAGCTCCTAAAAAACGAAAAAAACGAGGTGCAGGATTTTATATTCTCCTGATTTTGGTCTTTATTGTCGTTGGTGGCGGAACATTTGTAGGGCTCAACTACGATCAATTCAAAGAATACCTACCATTCGAATCGAACAACGCCAAATTAGAGAACAAAAGCGATGCGCAAATCAAAGAGATGCAGGAGATGATTGGTGACACCGAAGAAGAAACTCCCGATACGCAGGAAACTGTTGATACGACTTCCACTGCAACCACGGATATGGAAGAAATCCCTGAAGAACCTGCTACCGTTGATCCTCCCGTAGAGATCGAAGCTCCGAAGCAAGTTATTTCTGGATCGAACAATCAACCGTTTCACATTATCGCGGGTGCTTTTGGATCTCCTGAAAACGCAGATCGTTTGGCCAATAAAATTCAAGGAATGGGCTATCCAGCAAAAACAATTGTTCGTGGTGACAAAACACTTGTTAGTGTTCAATCCTATGCGACAAGAGCGGAAGCACAAGCAGCAATATCGACAGTTAAAGACGCTGCACCAAGTGGTTGGATCCTGGAGTGGCGCAATTAACCGTAAGCCTCACAGGGACGGTATTTTTTGTGTTTCTCGCCATTTTGGGATTTGTTCGCTTTAAAACGCCCTTTGCATTTTGGGTGATAACGTAAGGGAATCTTCAAATGCGCATAGATATCTGCTCCGAACAAATTGGTATTAGTAATCCAGCTCCACAATTTATCCGTTCCAATCGTTAAAGGACCGAAACGAGCAGAAATCCCCATTTGTGGATAACGATACTCATACAAGCTAAATGGAATTGCCAAATCAAAGAAATAGGATTCGTATCGTGGCGTAACGGACAAACTGTTGGCATGACGCACTCCGAAGGTGTTTTTGCCAGCCGGAATTCCTTGAACAATCGTTGCGTTTACATAAATCCTTGAAGCCCACAAGTTGTAATCAAATTGTACCGAAGCGAAAGTAGGAAGACTCATTCGGTAAGGCTTCTTTACATTGCCTGAAGTAATGTCCCCCTCCTGTGCGGCAAACAAATCTAGCGGATTGTCCTCATTCACATCAGCATCTTTGTAACGATACCAGTCAAAATTAGAAAAATCATACCCTGCAAACTGCACTTGATCTTCTGGAAACTTAATACTCCCCAAATCAATTATTGAGACACCTAATTTGAACAAATATGGATTTTGACGACAACCCAATTTAGGGGAATTTGGAAAATAACTCCCTGCTTCTCCGAGCATCCGCTGAAACGTAAACCCCAAATCAATTCCCCAACCTTTCCCCGAATTAAATTGTGGGTCTGTCGTATACATTGCGTCTGCCGTTAGACGATCGAAAATCAGGAGCGTATCATTATCGACGAGGAAGTCAGCATTATACACATTGGCTCCCGCTCCACCTACGGGGAAAAATTTCGAAACGGAAACACCCGCCATAAACATATCACGACGCCGCTTAAAAAACGTATACGCATAGGTTGCTTTGATCTCTCCAAACTGAGAAGATGCCATGCGCAATTTCTCCAATTCGTATTGTACATCATGTTGAACAGTATAATCCGCAACGCCATTCTCAATAAACTGTGCTATATAATCTGGAACACCACGCACATCCGTAAAACTGCGAAAAGTGGTGGAAAGTCCGATTCCGTGATCTCCCTGACTCCACACACCACTTAATCCATGAACGAAATTACGATTGTATGCATGGTACTTATTGCGCCCCTGATCGTACTTTACATCATCTTCGGTTAAATTCACCTCACCACGAATGGCGTCTCGACTAACATCGAACCAGCACTGATCTTCTAAATAAACAAGATTGTTGTTCACATAGGATCCGGCACCGATGAGATTTATATCCAACCAGACCTTCGCATCTAAAATAGAGGAAGGATTGATGTAGAGGCTATTTGTTGGAGTGTAGTTGCTGTGCAAGGAACCAAAATTGTTTTGCGCTCCACTACTGAAGGCAATCCAAAGCAATCCACAAAACAACCAACTCCGCATAGGCTTTGAAATTATATTTTTGAAATGAGTTCCACCAAACGGTTGGAATATCCCGCTTCATTGTCGTACCACCCAACTATTTTCACCATGTTACCGATCACACTTGTCAATTGCGCATCAAAGACGCAACTGTGTGGATCTCCTATAATATCAACGGAAACAATGGGATCTTCTGTGTACGACAAAATCCCTTTCAAACTGGTCTCCGAAGCGTTTTTCATTGCTGCGTTAATAGCAGCTTCCGAAGGAGGATTTTTAACGACAAGTGTCAAATCCGTCATGGAACCATCAGGAACTGGCACCCGCACACCACACCCGCCAATATGCCCTTCTAATTCGGGGAAAATTTTTGCGAGTGCTTTTGCAGCGCCCGTGGTCGTAGGAACAATAGACTCAGCAGCCGCACGTGCTCTTCGCAAATCTTTGTGAGGTGCGTCGTGCAAACGTTGATCTGATGTATAAGAATGTACGGTTGTAATAAATGCGCTTTCGATCTCACACATATCCAAAAGTACCTTGACCATTGGTGCGGCAGAATTAGTGGTACATGAAGCATTGGAAATCAGCGTGTCTTCAAAGGTTAATATAGCATCGTTGACACCCAGAACAACTGTTTTAATGTCGGGTGATTGCGGTGGAGCGGAGAGAATCACTTTTTCTGCTCCTCCTTTAAAATGTTCAGAAGCCAATTCGCGCGTTCTAAAAATCCCCGTAGACTCGAGCAC
>JBNKGN010000150.1:0-4265 GCA_050289845.1 Crocinitomicaceae bacterium
CCGGACGAAAGAAATTATCAATTTTTTTGTCAATCCCCTCTTCTGCAGCAAAATTTACGAATGGCAGTATAGTAGCGATGAGTCCAAATAGGTACTTCTTCATAGAATAAGAATTAAGCTAGTTTTCAATTTCACCCAAAGATAATAAATAAAAGACACGATCCGAATTGACGTGATAACCGGTGAAAATGCAGTGCTACAGGCTATTTAAAGTGTTTAATGAAGTCTTTAATTTGTGTTGGACTGCCTAATACAAATAATTTTGATCCTTTGACCACAGGTGTCGAAGCTGGAGGATTGATGCGATAATTTCCATCCGTATTTTTGTATCCTATAATCGTAACTCCTGTTATTTCCCGCGATTCCAAATCGCCAATCGTTTTGTCTTTGAAGTGATCGGGCAATTCCTCGTAGGTGATTGTATCAATATTCGCCCCGCGATTTCCTTCCACACGAATTATGTCGAGGAATTCCATCACATCGGGATTGGCTATCAGTGACGCCATGTGCGATCCACCAATAGAATCGGGCATAATCACATTGTTTGCACCTGCCATTTTCAACTTGGACACAGCGGTTATTTGAGATGCACGTGAAACTATTAGAATCCCCTTGTTTTTCTCGCGCGCAGCTAAAACCACGTAGATATTGTCGGCATCTTTTGGCATACACACAATGATTGCTCGAGCCTTAGCAATTCCAGCATGTTCCAGTGTTTCGTCGACGGTACTATCTCCTTTTAGAAAAAGGTAGTCATCATGAATCGACCATTGATCAATTACTTCCTGATCGTTTTCGACAATCACAAATTCAGTTCCGTTATCGATAAGATCGCTTGCTACTTGCATTCCAACGCGACCAAATCCACAGATGATTACGTGTTGATTCATTTTGCCTGTTTCTCTCATAACTTTGTATTCTTTCAGGTAACGTCTGTATTCTCCTCCAACGAGGTATCGGGTAATTGAAGTAATCGCATACGCAAAAGTACCGAAGCTGGAAACGATCAGAAAAGCCGTAAACAACTTTCCATAGAGACTCAACGGCGCTACTTCACTAAAACCAACGGTGGAGATGGTAATGATCGTCATATAAAACGAATCGATCATATTCCAACCTTCAATGATCATATATCCTCCTGTTCCCCCAGCGAGAATGAAAAAGATCAATCCAAAGAAGTAGGTTAGTCGCGAAAAGAGTTTGGATCTTAAAATCATACGCTACAATTCCCAGATAGTGTTTCGCTTGCGGCGTTGCAATTTGAAATAATGTTTGTGTTCTAGAATCCAGGCCATAATCAAATAAATCAATAACGGAGATCCGAGCGCAATAAAGGAAGCATAGATAAAGCCTAGTCGCACTTTCGATCCACTAATCCCTAGTTTCCGAGCCCACCATGCGCAAACACCGAAGGACTTCATTTCAAAAAAGAAAACTATTTTTTGTATCATTTTAACGCCTTGCTCCTGAACTACATCACATCCATTTCACCCGTAAAGGTACGTAAATTGACGTGTATTTCATTAGAGATTTCTCCACTATTTCAATTCATTATTTGTCTCGAGAATTGCCAAGTATTGTTGTTCCAACTTCACAACTGAGACATTTTTTTGCCGTACAATAATATCGATGTAAAGCCAACAATCCTTGTGACTCCCGTGCATTCTTCAAAGGAAATCCGTGCGCTTGCCATTTCTTTGTTATCGCATTTATTTCAGGCGGCAAGCGTTCCAGTAATTCAAAGGCGCGTTCTTGGAAAATAGCATTTTGATCCAATTGTGCGCGAAAGACGAGATACGGAACGACCGCATTGATCAGGATATGATTTTTAAATGTTGCGGACAAACGGACAGTTTGAGCATGTTCTTGAATGATCTCATGAAAAGCCGCAATGAGTTCCTCAGGTGATTCTAGTTCAATCAGAAGTGCCAATTGCTCATCGCAGAGATAATGTGCGAATTGCAACAGGCGTTTTGTCGGAAAATTCCCAGGACGGTTCCCTTTAAAATGCCAACGCTCTTTGAATTGCTTTTGCGAGGCATCGGTCATCCCACTTTGAAGAAGCAACCATTGATATCGGTGCGCAGGTTGCATTTTTCTTAATGAATTGGACGGCACCGATTGGAGTAACTGGAGAAATGGAAAGACATTAAGATTGGCTCCGAATGCTGCTCCTAAAAAATAATACATCGCATCTGCAGGATCTTTCATGAAACCAACCACTACTTTGATTTTAGCGTGTATTTTGTCGAGCAATGCCTTATCGATCATGTTGTGAATAAAAATCGGATCGATTGCCATCAATTGACTACCGCAAATAATCGCGTGCTGGTTTTTACGGAATTGTTCGAAGCGTTGAAAATGCCTTACATCGATTCTATTTTTCAACTCAAGTGTTGGTACCAATCTGCCATTTTGAATAATCTCCCGATCGTGTTCATAAACCACATGTAAGATCACGTTGTCATACGCCCGATCCGACTCATGTTTGTGGAGGTACCAATCGGAGCTTTTCACATGAATTTCGATAGGTCCATATTCGACCACATCCTTAAAACGAACAGCCGCATTAGTAAAATCAGGACCTGCCAATAGTGTATTATGAATTCCAAAATGTTCAATTGCAAAAGACGCTCGTTTTGTTGTTCTCAGGGCGAGGATATCGAAACGCTTAGCATCCCAAATGAAGTGCAGGTATTCTTCTGTCATAGTTGGTAGGTTAGTATCTTACTTTAAGATACAAAAAAAGCGCTCTCAATTGAAAGCGCTTTTTAAATTTTTATTTTGACCTACTATGGGTATTTCACATATTTCAACCACTCTGGATCAGCAGCTGGCGCCGTTTCTGGATCGAACTCTAGCGTGATTACCTCTGCATCCGTACGACGGTTTAACTGGTGAAGCATCTCAAATTTCGTTTTATCACTGCGGAATTTGTTGATGTACGCTTCTGTTAAAGTAATTTCTTCGTATTTGTCGAAATCAGGATCTTTCTCATTCGGAGCATCCACATAATAGACGCCGTCTTTCAACCAAACTGTACGTGGTTGCGATTCTCCTTTACCAACTGGCTTGATACGACGTGGATCTACACCTTTTTCTTCTACTAAGAACTTGTAACAAGCACGTGCACGATTGGTTGCCAATTTCTCGTTTTGTTTTGCTGAACCACGTGAATCCGTGTGAGAGTTCAACTGCAATACCAATCCTGGGAATTCATCCAACATTTTGTATACGTACAACAAGGAATCTTTCGAGTTAAACGTAGAATCTACCAAAAGATCCCATTTGTTCAAAGGATAACGTACCTCTGGAAGACGAATTGGACGAATTGGAATCAATTTCATATCCACGATAAAGTCTTGTGCGTAGTTCAAATCTACGGTAGAGATTGTTGAACCTTTCGGTTCTTCGTAGAATTTCTTCGGATCACCAAAAATATTGATGGTGTACGTCGACTCTTCATTGATATAACGTGAACCGAAGTTTGCGTCTGCCACCGGACGTTTGTCCCAGAAAACAGAACCGTTTTCGTCTGTGTAACCTTCCCAAGTTTCCCCTGGATGATTTCCTTTTACTACTACGCGAACGTCTTCAATTGGTGTGGTTCCACCGAACTCCTGAACATTTACTTTTAAGGAATACAAGAATGGTGGCAAATTGTATGAGAAAAGATCCACATTGTATTCACCATGAATGCTTTTACGTTCAGAAGTAAAATATCCGTTTCTTTCATCTACTTCAATCAAAGCGTAATCATTGCTTGACGAGTTAATCGGAGACCCCATATTTTCTGGAGCTGTCCATTTGTTTTCTTCACCTACACGAGCAGCTTTGAATAAATCAAGTCCTCCCATACCAGCGCGACCGTCAGTAGCGAAGATCAAACTTCCGTCCAAACCAAATGTTGGGAACAACTCGTCTCCTTTGGTATTGATTTCAGGACCCAAGTTTACTGGAGCCGACCATGAATCTGTTTTCTTGTTGTATTCCGTGTACCAAAGGTCTTTTCCTCCATATCCACCTGCTTGATCGGAAACGAATACCAACCATTTCCCATCGATTGTTGCTGGGTGACCGATAGACACAGAGTCGTTTGGTTTCAAACCTAGAATTTTCGTAGGTTCTTTCCACTCTTCTTTGTTGGCTGCTTCAGACATCCAGATATCACATCCAAGGTATTGTTTCTTCGCCACTGGACAACGTGTAAAGAACATCGTTTTGTAACGGCTGTCGAAACAAACGGTTCCTTCATTATCAATAGT
>JBNKGN010000150.1:4275-7893 GCA_050289845.1 Crocinitomicaceae bacterium
TTTAACCAAGTATGGTTTCGTCCAGTTTCCTTTCTTATCGATGTCAGAAACCCACAAATCCATTCGTGTTTCGCACGTTCTAAGATCGGTTTCATTTCCAACCCCGCCATCACGGCTAGACCCGAAATACACACGAACACCTTTACGATCACCAACCATCGGCGCCATATCGAACTCTTGTGTGTTCAACTGCGTTTGGTTCTCAATAATGTGACGTGTTTTATTCGCGATAAACTCCTTATTCATTTTACACGATTCAACCCCTACCTGAGCCTGATCGCTATTAGGAACGAGTTTCATATACGCTTCGTACATTTCCAATGCCTTATCGTACTCGGTCATCATTTTTAGCATTTCTGCATTGTAAAGATATACCTCGGGAACTTCGTTATAGTACTCAAGAAGAATTGCTCTTTCGTACCAATCGTGTGCTTCACGATACTCTTCCGTAAAACGGAAAGAATTGGCTGTTAATGTTGCCATTTCTCCTTTCAACTTTAGAGCCATTTTCCCTTTACGGGTTAAGCTTTTATAGGCTTTTTCACCTAATTCTTGCGCCTCACAAAAGGCTTCACTAGCATAGGCATTACGTGCTTTCAAAACGGCTGACGATTGTGCAGCGGCAATTGTTGTAATACCAACAAATAATAGTGATAAGGCAATTTTAAACTTCATAGTTCTCCTTTTCATAGCTGCCACCTCTGTGGTGACGTTGGGTTATTCGTGATCGTAAAAGTAACAAAAAAAGTTATTGATCCACAATGAATGAAAGTTATTTCACAATACATTCAAATTTCAACTTTTCAAGCATCTGAACCAATATAGGTCGTCCACTTTTCGATCACTTTCTTAAATGCTGGAGGCAACTCTGACTCCAATTGTATATATTCTTTCGTTGTAGGATGCGTAAATCCTAGTGTCTTCGCATGAAGTGCCTGACCTGGCAAAAGATCAAAACAGTTTTCAACGAAGCGCTTGTATTTGCTTGAGGGCGTTCCTTTGAGGATACTGTCGCCACCGTACTCCAAATCATGGAACAAAGGATGGCCGATGTACTTCATGTGTACGCGAATTTGGTGGGTTCTTCCTGTCTCCAGTTTGCACTCTACCAAAGTAACGTAGCCGAATCGCTTCAATACTTTATAATGGGTCACAGCATGTTTTCCGTACTCTCCGTCAGGAAAAACCGTCATTACCTTTCGATTCTTCAAAGAGCGTCCCAGATGTCCTGTAACGGTTCCGTCTTCCTTTACATCTCCCCAAACCAGTGCTTGATAACGTCGTTCCGTTGTGCGGTCGTAAAACTGTTTCGCTAAATTCGTGAGTGCATCTTCTGTTTTTGCCACCACCAACAATCCTGTGGTGTGTTTATCGAGACGGTGCACCAATCCTGGACGTCCGTAATAATTCTGAATTCGCACAGGAAGATTCTCAAAATGGTAGACCAAAGCATTCACCAAAGTACCTTTGTAATTCCCGTAACCAGGGTGCACCACCATATCGGCAGGTTTGTTTACCACCACACAGGTATCATCTTCGTATACGATGTCCAATGGAATATCCTGTGGGATCAATTCAATTTCTCGAATAGGATATGGCAAAACAATCGCAACTTCATCGCGCGGTTTGACTTTGTAATTTTGTTTAACCGCTTCGCCGTTCACATGGATATTTCCATTTTTCGCAGCGATTTGAATCTTGTTACGCGAAGTATTTGGCATCCGATCGAGTAAAAACTTGTCTACTCGCAACATTTCCTGCCCTGGATCTGCGGTAAAACGATGATGCTCGTACAGTTCTTCTGACTGTTCTTCTTCTACATCATGTTCCGCATCGTAGTTACTCATACTTACAGTTTACTTATTTTGTGCAATTTACGTTCGCCTTCAATCTCTAAGAAGTAGATTCCCGAAGGAAGTGCTTCCATATTGAACTGCGTTTTGTCGGTACGCAATATGATTTGTCCTTGCATATTTCGTAACACCGCACTTGTATATGTTCCTGCTGGCTCAATGGTAACCATTCCTGTGGTAGGATTTGGATAAATAAGTGATGTACTCTCGATATTTTTGATGTAATTCTCTTTAATACCAAGGGTTACATCCAATTCAGTAGAAAAAATTGGGCGAATCATTACGGAACCTTCGTAGCTCGATTGATCCCACGTTGCTCCACCGTCTACACTATAGAATGTGTGTTGATTGTTTACAATGTTTCTGTCCAAACCAACATTCAAGCGCTCTGGATCCAATTGACGCCATCCAACGTAAAAGGTACCATCAACGGCAATCTTCGCCGTATCCTGGAAAAAATAATACTTAAACAGATTTCCATTGTAATTGTATTCTGGCGATCTCAAATTGAACAAAGGATCCTCGTAGAGTGAATCACCTGGTTGCCCATTGTCGTCGTCCCAAACGTTAAGTAGGAAAAGTTTGTTTGAAACATCTTCCACTGTTGGAACGAAATGAATCATCACACCAATTATCGAATCGGCTTCATAAGGCGTGTACTGAATTGCCAAACGAGATTGCGCTCCAGTCGTTCCATAGGCTGCTTCGGCACTCCCGTCATCATAACTGTAATAGTTGCTGAATTCCTGAAGAGAAAGCGTTGAATCATTACCTGAAAAGTTGGTACTTCCACCAGTTGCTGTCGATTGCACTTCGAACGTTTGAGACATTCCAGGTTTTGACTGATCGAACACGAAAGAGCCAACATCATGGGTTGAGTAAGGAATATCCAGTCCGAAATAATTATCGTTTACATTTGCACAAAGGATATCACTCACCAATAAGAACGAACCTTCCGAGCTCCCGTTATAAAAAATCTCTGTACTCCCGTCATTGGCACTGATATCAGTTGGGAAACTATTTGCCATAACAATTGGAACGGCATCTGACATCACATCTGAAGGGTTTGACAAATTCTTATAGTGATCCCAGGGAACGGACGTATAATCCTTCAGCAAGGAACCTACTGGATATGAAAAGGCGATATCTCTCAAAAGTGTATCTCCCGATCCACCGAATCCAGGCACAGAACGCAAATTGACATAATCCACGTGCCAGTGATCCAAACTACCAGAGAGTCCTCCGAAGCTCACGAATCGAAATTGAAAAGCATCCGTGAAGTAGATCGGGTTATCAATTAGAATGTGCGCGATTCGAAATGTATCTACGGCGATCCCGTTTGTACTCCAAACATGATTCCATTGGTCCAGCGAAGAAGAATAAAATTCTAAAATAAGTGAATCTCCTTGTTCCGGTGCATCTGCAAGTCCTTGTGCTTGATACATAAAACTAAAATACACGGAATCGGCTGCTGTCATTCCTTGCATATTAATGGGTTTGGAGGTCAGGTGATCTGCGTAATCCGTTGTAGTTGAGTTTATCGCGTAAGGATATCCCGTCTCGTCCAATCCATCGAAGGTAGCTACTCCAATCGACCAAGGATTCCATGCCATACTATTGTTTCGATAGACTTCTGCGTCCAACCAAATAGCATCAGGGTCAACGATTGGCGCAAAAAATTGAACCACCTCTCTTTATCCAGAGTACGTACCGGAGGAAAAGGCACCGGTAAAAAAGACCACGGCGTCACCTCACTCCTGCCGCC
>JBNKGN010000151.1:0-7796 GCA_050289845.1 Crocinitomicaceae bacterium
TCGATATATATCGAATTATCAAATCGTACATGTAACCCCAAGAAACGACAAAGCCCTAACACTAAAAAAACAAGTGCTAGGGCTTTGCAATACTATAATAATAGGTCTTTTAGCGAATCTGAACCGTTTTCGTTATCGCATCATCCAAAGACGTAATCCTTACGAGGTAACTGCCACTATAAATGGTTGATACGTCAAAATACGCGATGGTCTGTCCCGCACGAATCACCGTTGAAGCCACAGAACGACCTTGTAAATCAATCAGGTCTACCGTGAGATCCACTTCCAACAAACCTCCTACTTGAACGGCGATTAAATCACTCGAAGGATTTGGGAATACATTTAATTTAAGGGCGTTTAGATCATTTTCGGAAATCGTATTTGTAGCTTCGTATACGGTAGTCCCAGAATCTACGGATGTTACTTTTCGATCCGCATAGACCCCATAAAAGGTTGGTCCTACAGCATACGGATACGCAGAATTCCAATTTTCATCTACGGTACAGAAGTAGGCGTATGTTCCATTTGGATATTCAGGTGTCACACAAAAACGTCCATTGTGTTCGTCCAAGTAATCTTCCTGTCCCGTATGATCGACAAACTGGTAATCTTCGCGGAAATAACCTAAAAAATAGGTAGCGTTTACATCCGGACCGTCGTCAACATCCGTACCGTCAGGATAATGTGTTCGAACACTGTAATTCGCCAATTCGTAGCTGGATTTCATGCGGGTAATACCACCTGTTCCGTTGGAGTTGGCATAGCCGTAAGCTCCATAAATTGGGTAACCGTCGTAAGCAAACCCGATCAAAGGCGAGTGGGCATTACTGTCAATGGTGTAAAGTCCATCTGCATCGTATAAATTACAGATAGTTGAAACTACGTTCAAATCCAATTTAAACGCAGAAGGATTTTGGTGGTGGTGATAATTTCCCATCGCAGGGTGTCCTTTAGAGCAATCGAAACCAGCCATTTCCGATGGTACAGCATCCCTGTTCCAAGTCATTGTTGCGGTTGGTCCTCCAGGACAAGGAGGATTCCCAGGACCGCCACATAAGGCACCTGTTGAAGTATTCCAGGCAACACCATCACGGTAATCGAAAAGTGCAACGCCATTCACAAATACGCCAATATTTCCCCCAATCGTAGCGGTTGGAGTGCCTGTGTTGGGTTGTGGATTTAATGGAAACTTGAAAATCGCATTTTGATCGGAAGCCTGCGAGGGATTTCCATCCAGAAAAGGTCCCGTTGGATACGATGGAATTCCATGTGTTTGAATGAAAACATCTGTGGAGGAGTAACTAACCTCTTGACAATTGTACAAAATGCCGTTCGAAATAGGTGTGGAGTTTCCTGACATGTAATACGATCCTATTCCGGAGGTATTTTGAAGCCAGGATGTTACCGCTGGACCTTGTCCATAAACGGTTGTTGCAAGGAGAAATGCAGCGAAAATTAAAACTTTTGAAGATCTCATAATAGTTGGATTATACCTGTAAGTGGTCGATAATTTCGAAAACTTGCGGTGCGATTGAAAATTTCACGGACGAAAACGAGGATCGTACAAAAATTCTTTGTCTGTCAGTGTTTTCAAAAACGCAATAATGTCCTTTTTTTCATCGTCTGACAGCGTGATGGACTTTTTCAAAATGGGATCTAAGTATGAAGAACTGGTGTCGATTGATGTGTAATGATCCAAAACTTCACGAAGGGTTTGAAATCTCCCATCGTGCATGTACGGTTGCGTAAATTCAATGTTGCGCAGTGTTGGAATTCGAAATTTTAGGGAATCACTTGGATTTTGTGTGATGGCATAGCGTCCCAAATCCATGAAAATGGAATCTATCGGCAGACCATTACTTGCGAAGCGATTGGAGTTAAATAGTGGTGCCGTATGACATGCCTGACAGTTTTTTCGAAACAAACGATATCCATTTTTTTCCTGAGGTGAAAATTTCACTTCTTTTCGTTTTACCTGATCAAATTTTGCGTTCGAAGAAATGAGTGAAGCCGTGAATTGACCGAATGCGCGAAGCATTTGTGGCGTGGTGGCTGTAGAGTCTCCAAAAGCATTGAAAAAAAGTCCTCGATATACTTTTGACGAATTTAGATATGCCACGACGTTTTCGAGGGAATTGTCCATTTCTTTCACGTGTTGAATTGGATTTAACGCTTGCATTTCCAGATGATTCACGCCGCCATCCCAATGAAAGGAGGAGTTCCAGGCCAGATTAATCAAAGCAGGTGCGTTGCGCGTTCCGACACGTCCCTCAATGCCATGGCTGACTTTATGATCCACATGTGTGAACCCTGTAAAGGACAAGTGACAATTTGCACAGGAGATGGTTCCGTCTCGCGAAAGATTAGGATCGTAAAAGAGTTTCTTTCCGAGCTCAAAGCCTGAAGTTGTGATGGGTTTGTTGTAGAACGGTTTCGGCCAGCCTTTCGGTACGGGAACGGTTCCTAGCCCGATGGTTTCTTGTTGCATAGAGACCAATACAACAGTCAAAATGAATAATGCGAAGAGTAAAATTTTATTCATTGAATTGAAAACATGGTTGCAGCAAGTCCGCCAGGGTATGAGCGTTTTCTCCCGGAATCATAACCATTTCGGGAATGTGCAGTTGATTGGCATTCGTGAGTAAAGAGGGCACATCGATTGCAATCACGTATTCCTTCAAAGCGGAATCCAATTGATGCGTCACTTCTCTTGCCGTTGCGTAGGGAAAAGTATAGCCTCCAATGTGGTATTCGAACCGTTGATCGTTGAATTCCCCTTCGATTTTCCAATTGATATAGCCCGAATTCCAGGCCCAATACATACCTAAAATGGGATCTAAATCTCCGTCATAGACGCCAGAAATGTTGGTGAGACTGTCCGTTCCTATCATGTATGAAATGCCAGTAATGGTTTTGTTTTCAGGGATTTCTAGGGGAATGGAGTTTTGTGTACTATCCAGGAAGTCCAGTAAGTAGGCGAGTGGGACTGCTTCGTAGATGGATCCGTCGTTAAATAGGAGTCGCACGTGAGAAATATAACCTTTAAATAATTGGAGTTCTATCGAGTCGTTTTGTGAAATTACGGGTTGGAAGGTGAGTTTCAGAGATTCCTGACCAAAAACAAACGCGTTCGTCCAAAAGGCGATAATGATTACCAGGATTTTCATCTTTTAGGAGGCCCCTGTCCCATCAGCATTCGCAAGGATCTTTCAAGCATCTGGTCTAGTTTCTTACGTTGTTCGGGAGTGCATTTTTCGGAAACTTGATAGAAAAATTGATATGTTATTTTTTCAATTTCGACTTGATTCTTGTGAATTTTTTCGAGGTACACTCGCGATTTACTGGTATCGTCAATATTCGAATACAAAAGGCGGTGCAACTCAAAATTACGATGCATCAGTTGCTGTTTCTTCTTATGATGCGCCATTTCCAATCGATCTGTTTCTAGTTTGATTTTCCCTTCCATTCCCACGTCGTTTGAAATGAGTTGTTCGCCTGGTTTTGGCGGATGAGGTGGTTTGGTAAAATAAAAGAATGCCAGGGTCCCCAGGTTTAGAACGAGCAGGATGATACTTACTAACTTATAAAATCGTAGGCTTTTCATTTTAAAGCGTATTTAAATAATCGAAGTAGGAATTGGTTGTCGTTGTTTGTTGTACTTGCGTACTCGAATATCTTTTTAAAGCCACCATATTCACCGCGATTAGTAAGGCGATACTTGCTGCGATGGTCCAAACTATTTTTTTAGGAATCATTGCGTATCCCTGTTTTACATCCGTTGGGATATTCTTTAGCCGATTGAGCAATTGTTCAGAAGGCGCAACAAAACGGATGCGTTCTGCGCTCTGCAAAGTCTTCTCAATATCCTGTTCCATACGGTTCATAGTTTCTTAGTTGTTTAATGGTACAAAAACTTGCGCGTTCTTATAAATTTTCTTCGTAATAATTTCGTAATATTTTTTGAAGACGTTGTTTGGCCCGAAACATGAGCGATTCCACGGAAGGTACTGTCACTTCCAATAATTCCGCAATTTCCTGATAACTCCGCCCTTCGATTTTATGAAAAATGAAGGCCATTTTTTGTTTCTCCGCTAATTGATCGATAGCTGCAAACAAAACTGCCGCTTGTTCTTTGTCTTCAAGTTGAACACCAGGATGCTCGAATTCAATTATTGCCAATGGGACGATATGGCTCTCCTCTTTTTCCAAAGTTGTGTGAAATCCAAACCGCTTTTTTCGGGTTTTATGTCGTAAAAATTCTTTGCTTTTGTTCAGTGCGATAGCATAAATCCAGGTCGATAATTTCGAATTACCTTCGAAGGTTTCTAGCGAGGTATACAAAGAGGTGAACACTTCCTGAGTGAGATCTTCCGCGTCTTCTCTATTCCGAAGCAAATGCAGACACGTATTGAAAACCATTCCTGAATATGCGTCCACAAGCAGATGAAAGCCACGTTCCTTATTCGTTGCAATTGCATTTAATATGGAGGTATCGTCAAGATGCATACGGGGCTAAAATAGCACAATTATTAACGCTCGGTTCTTTCGGCAGGGCCAAGTTCTGTTAAATGATGGTAAAGAAAACTAACAAGATGGAGCATCTGATTACGCCCGCGTTTCTGTCCAAATTTGGAGGCGACAAATGCACTAGAAAGCCCTAAAAGTCCAATTGGAACCATCCAAAGCCAAAGTGAACTTCCGTGCAATTGGTATTCCGCCCAACCAAATATTGTCGCAAAAAATGTAGCGATTAAAATGGAGGTGTAAATCATAGCCCAAAGTGCCCAAACGGTTTGTTTTGGACCAATCAAACAAGCTATAGTAGTATAATCGGTGTATTCTTCAATTTCAATACGAACGGTCATTTCCGGTGACCAGTAATGTTGTTCTTTTTCAGGGATTTTTAAGAAAATCAATTGATTCGATTGCAGACCGTTCACAGTAGGGTCGCTTGCAATGGCTTTTAAGAGATGGGGGATGATAGTATCAGGTTCAACACTGGTTTTGAGTGCGAAGCGTGGGCGTAATTCCCCTAAGATCGAGTGGTTCAAACGGTTAAATGGCATACTCGAATGTATGCAACCGATTCTTTAGAATGAAACTGAATTAGCGGAAAGGAATTTATACGTTCCGATCGAGGAGGTATTCTGCGAGGGCAACCAACCCTTCTTTTTTGTTATCAGGAACATCAATTTTCGCAAGGGCTTCCATCGCTTTGTTTTGATATTCCATCATGGTTTCACGGCATTTTTCACGGACCTGCAGGTGATCGAAGAGTTCTCGTGTGCGATTAATTTTTAATGAAATATCCGATTCGTTTTGCAATTGCTTGAGCATTTCAATATGCTGTGGTGTCGCTTCCGATACGGCCGTTAAGTGCAGCAACGTTTTTTTGTTCGCAGCTACATCACCTCCTACCATTTTTCCAAATTGCGTTGGATCCGCGTAGAGATCGAGAATATCATCCTGAATTTGGAAAGCAATACCGAGATTCACTCCGAAAGTGTTCAATTGATCGCGGTTTTCCTGTGAAGTTCCTGCAACCAAAGCACCCATTTCTAAAGCACATCCTAACAGCACAGAGGTCTTCAAACGAATCATTTCGATATACTCATTCGTGGAGACATCCATACGGCTCTCGAAATTCATATCCAATTGTTGTCCTTCACAGACCAAAACGGAGGTGGTATTAAAAAGTTGGAGAGCAGCAGGCAATTTCGTTGGTTCTATACGCGCCAAATACTCAAAAGCCTTAATAAACAATACATCACCAGAAAGAATGGCGATGTTACTATCCCATTTTTCATGTACGGTTGCTTGCGTTCTACGGGTAGGCGCTGCATCCATAATATCGTCATGGATCAACGTGAAATTGTGAAACAATTCAATGGCCAACGCTTGCGGTAAGGCTTCCTTTGAGGTGCTTCCGAACATTTCTGCCGCCAAAAGTGTTAAGACCGGACGAATTCGCTTTCCTCCCAACTTTAGGAAGTAACGAAGCGGATCGTATAATTCTGCGGGCTGTTGCGGAAAGAGTTCGGCGCTCAGCGCTTCTTCTATTTGTTGGGTGTAGGTTGCTAATGTGTTCACGTTACTTCTTCTTCTTCTTCGAGATCTTCCAGGGAATTTTTACTGTCGTCAACTTCAGTTTCGAGATCGAGATGTTCCCAATCAATTTCGCTTTCCTCTGCGTATGCATCAAAATACGGTTCTTCGAATGATTTTGTTGTGATACGTCGTTCCAACGAAAGTAGTAGGGTTGGCAATAAAACAAGGTTGGTGATCATCGCTACCAATAGTGTCAATGAGACCAGTAAGCCCAACGCTTTCGTTCCGCCAAATTGAGAGAAGGAGAACATAATAAATCCGCAGAATAAAATGATCGATGTATAGAACATTCCAAGTCCAGCTTCACGAATTGCTAGAATAGCGCAAGCTTTCAAATCCCAATGTTTCTGCTTCAATTCTTGACGGTATTTTGCCAGGTAATGAATGGTATCATCTACCGAAATTCCAAAGGCAATACTGAAAACCAACAGCGTAGATGGTTTTAAGGCAATGCCGAACCATCCCATAATTCCCGCGGTGAAGAGTAGCGGTATGAAATTGGGAATTAAAGAAACCAGTACCATACGACCAGACCGAAAGAGAATGGACATTAGAATGGAAATCGCCACAATTGCGAAGAGCAAACTCGTAAAGAGATTGATCACCATATACTTCGTTCCCTCTGATGCCACAACCGAAGTCCCTGTGAAGGTGATGTCGAAGTATTCCAGGTCGATTGCCTTGCGAAGATTCTCTTTAAAGCCTTTCTTTTTTGATTGTTTTTTCAAATAACCCAACGGATCTGAATCGTAGGCAAATTGTTGGTCTTCGTTTTGAATATAATGGGTAGACAACGCATTTGCAATG
Source organism: Crocinitomicaceae bacterium (assembly GCA_050289845.1). Taxonomy (GTDB): domain Bacteria; phylum Bacteroidota; class Bacteroidia; order Flavobacteriales_D; family Crocinitomicaceae; genus UBA4466. Next base: position 6,916 of record JBNKGN010000151.1, read on the forward strand.
GATGGAAATGTCACTACGATAGAGTCCAAATAACTTGCTTTTCCTTTTTTCGCAAATGCTTTGTAAAAGGCCTCTTTTTGCTCACGATCAGGGTTGAGAAGTGTGTCCAACACGATCCGCATTTGATCCACGTGATCACTCACTTCGTACGATCCCAAATCGCGCATCTGCGTGCGAACGCGCAGAACATAATTTGTGGTATCCACTAATTCGTTCAAGGCAATTCCTACTCCTTTCGCGTCGGTGATGTACGAACTACTGTCGATGTAACGATTGATATTTGCCAAATGACGTCGTGAAGTAATCAGACGGTATTGAGAAGAATCGTTATTGAAATACGCCATATTGGCCGCCTTCAATGCGTCTACATAGGAGATGGATTTGCTGAAAAGCGTGTCTTCCGCTAAGTAATTTTGTACCGATTCAACAGCGAGTAAGGTTTGTTTTTTCGCGAGACGGCTTTTTTCCTTGTAATCAATTAAAATCTCGAAAGGTATTGCCCCTCCGAATTTATCTTGCATGAAATTAACATCGTTCAAAATTTGATGCCCTTCTGGCAAGTCACTCGTCAAGTTCCCTGTTGCTTTAATTTGAGTTAAACCAGCAACGCTCAATACAACAACGGCAATAGTAATAACGTATACCCATTTGCGGTGGTTGACAGTAATGTTTACAAGATTGTCCAACAAGCCAACAGCCAATTTGCGCTCCAAGTGTTTCAAGTGCTTTGGCTTCGGAGATTTTGAAAGAGAAATTACAATAGGTAGAATGGTAATTGACAAAAGGAATACCATCATGATATTGATCGATGCGGTGATTCCAAATTGCATCAACTTGTCGGAGTTCGTGGTGACAAATGTGAGGAATCCGAGAGATGTTGT
>JBNKGN010000152.1:0-7758 GCA_050289845.1 Crocinitomicaceae bacterium
AGACGACCAAAAACTGGTTCAACTCGTTCATTTTTGGGAAACAAAAACAGACGTGCTTTGGCGCGATAAAATCGATTTGAATGGCAATGGAACGTACGACTATTGCTATGTTTTGTATAATGACAAAACGCACAAATTTGCGGTGATTATCAATGATTTTTCGAAAGAGTACGAACATTATTGGGGAAGTATGAAAGACGAAAAACCACCAAGCGACTGGGTTCCAATTCATGTTTCTGTGGTAGATATTGACCCTGAGGACGGTCGTCAGGAACTTTTCATCCACCAACGATTTGGTGAATGGGTGGACCCAGGGACAGAAAACCTCATTATCTCTTACGACGGCACAGCACAGATCAGTACGATTAGCAGCACGAGCTATGATGCAGGAATTGTAAGCTTCAATGGGGATGGAACACTTTCGATGCTCGTATCAAATTGTCCCGTTCACACTAGAGATTATCGTTTGCAAGGAGGGAAATTGGTCAAATTGAAAGATCACATTTCTCCCGAACCTCCGAATGGTTGTGCCGCATGTTTTGTTGGAGAAACTAATGTTGCGACAAGTATCACTTCTTCAAAGCGCATCGATGAAATTCAAACGGGAGATGAAATTCAAACGGGAGATGAAATTCTTACCTTCAATATTGCCAACAAGCAATTGGAGTTAACAACCGTTGAACGCGTTCTTGCCGTGTATCATCAAAATCTTGTTCGTGTATCAACGGCGGAAACATCACTTGAAACCACTTCAGATCACCCCTTCTATGTGCAAGGAAAAGGCTGGTGTGCTCTTGACCCCAATAAAACAATGCAACGCTACGCCAATTATTCACACGTGGAAACATTGGAAATAGGCGACGCAGTGCAATTGGCAAACGGAACCACATCAGCAATCACTTCTCTGGAGTCATTACAAGAAGGAAAAATGACCTACACTATTGAGTCGCTCAAAGACGGAAACACGTTCATTGTGAATGGATTGGTCGTCGGCACAGAAACGATTACAGCACCGATTAACTAACAAAATGGGATGCTATTTCAGCGTACGAATCTGAAAGCCAAGTCCTGCCGAAAAGAGAAGTTCATCCGTTCGCTGCGATCCTGAGGGAAGTCCACGCATGGTTGAATTCACATAAGCGAGATTGGTAAAAAAATGGAAATATTTCCAGACGTAAAAATCAAATCCTGCCGATAATGAAACGGATGGCGCGAAGACCCAATCAGATGGTACCATTACAGGACTACTATCTGCGCTATTCAATCGCATGACGGTGAATCCTGGTTGAAATCCAAATTTTACATCCCAATTGCTATATCCCGATTGATTTAGGTGATAAAACATGCCAAAATACGAGCGAAATGCCTGATCAATATAGGAAGGATCTGTGGAACTATTCAAGTGGAAATAATTATCGCTTCGCAAGCTTAATTTCCTGTCCAATTGATACTCCGCAAACCCCGATAAGTAGTAATTATTGACGTCCCGATTCAACATCGCACCTGGGGTAAACGTTGCAGAAGCGGACAACAATCCAGGGACACGGTATCCTTGTTTCAAAGGAGGCGGGTACATCACCAATCCCTTATTTAATTGACCGTAGACAGGAATTGAGGCAAAAATCCCCAACGCAATAAAAAACATTCTTACCATAAATCCGCAATTTTGTAGTTAATTCCAACATGGAATAAGGCATGTCCTTCCATACTTGTACCGTGATGCGATTCAAAGTGAACTTGTCCATCTTCATAGTGAGCGCCGACCTCATTCCCCAAATGCATCATATATTGTCCCACAAGAGAAAGATCCAATCGCGGCGATAAATTGACGTGCACGCCAATCCCTCCTTGTACTGCTGAACTCCAGCGTTCAGAGCGATTGAACATATTTGAATTGTCGACAAGTAAGGTGTAATCGAAGCAGTGTCCCGCTAAAATATACGGTTGAAAAAGGGGGGCTTCCGTCTTAAACGGATAATAGAGAACACTCCAACCAATGTGATAATCCGTGCGGTTGGCGTACGTACCAATGTCGCTTCGCAAATAATCAAAGAACCAATCTGAATTGACACGATCTGCAAATTGAATGCGAAATTGTCCGCCCAACCCCATTCCATTAGACTCATCTTCATGATCGTTAAAAGCGCTGTAGGTCGTTCGAACACCTAATGATACAAGACCACCGCGATTTCCTTTCAGAGACAATTCCTGTGCAAAAGTGACACTGGAAGATAAAACAAATAAAAAAAGTAGTTTTTGCATCTTCGGTTGATTTTGGTGTGTTTGAATAAGACAATCAAAACAATGATTCCCCCTATTCAAGAATGAAATTTTAACGGATTTTACCGCGATATATTTCACAAAAAAGCCTTGACGCTCGCAATCACGATGTCAAGGCTTTCAATTATTTTAGTATTAGTCTTTGAATTTCTCGACTACTTCTTGCGTCACTCCTGTATTAGAGAATCCTCCATCGTGGAAGAGATTTTGCATTGTTACGTAACGGGTTAAATCAGAGAACATTACGACGCAGTAATCGGCACATGCGTCTGCGTCCGCGTTTCCTAACGGCGACATTTTTTCTGAGAAATTGATAAATTCGTTGAATCCTTTTACACCGCTTCCCGCTGTTGTCATTGTTGGAGACTGTGAAATGGTGTTCACACGAACCTTATCGGAAACACCGTAGTGATAACCGAAGCTACGTGCAATCGATTCCAAATACGATTTGTTATCCGCCATATCATTGTAATCTGGAAATACACGTTGTGCAGCGATATAAGTCAAAGCAACAATTGATCCCCATTCACTCATCGCTCCTAGTTTTTTCGATGTTTGCATTACTTTGTGAAAAGATAACGCAGAAACATCCAAACCTTTCATCGTGAAATCGTAATTCTCGTTGGTATAATCGTTCCCTTTACGAACGTTTACAGACATTCCGATAGAGTGAAGAATAAAATCAATTTTACCTCCTAAAATCTCCATTGATTCGCTGATCAATTTTTCCAAATCTTCTACGCTTGTTGCATCAGCGGGAATCACTTTACTTCCTGTCTTTTCAGCAAGATTATTAATCTCTCCCATTCGCATTGCAATCGGTGCGTTCGTCAAAACGAAAGTCGCTCCTTCTTCGTGTGCACGTTCGGCTACTTTCCATGCGATGGACTGCTCGTTTAGTGCTCCAAAAATGATTCCTCTTTTTCCTTTCAGTAAATTGTATCCCATGTTCTTAACATTTATGATTGCAAATTTAGAATAATATTGCTCTCATTCATTTATAATTAATTCTAAGCCGTCATAGGCCACCGAAACATTTTCGGGCAATTCGTTCTCGATACTTTCGTGCCGTCCGAACAAATGCGAAATATGAGTTAAATAGGCTTTCTCAGGTTGAATATCCGCAATAAAGTCCAATGCCTCCTTCAAATTAAAATGCGACAAATGATCTTCTTTTCGAAGCGCATTCACAACCAGTATTTTTGTCCCTCGAATTTTTGTTCGTTCCTCTTCCGTTACTGTTTTCGCATCTGTGATATAAGTAAAATCCTCTATTCGAAAACCAAGCACGGGCAATTTATAATGCATCACCTCTACTGGGACAACGGACATCTCTCCGATAGAAAACGGTTCCTTATCGATTCGATGGATATGAACGGTGGGCACACCTGGGTATCTATCCGCTGCAAAAACATAATGAAATTCGTTGTGCAAAGCCTTTTCCACGTTCCGAGAACAGTAAATCTCCATATCTCGTTTTTGCTTAAAGTTGAAAGCGCGCACGTCATCCATCCCAGCCACATGATCTTTGTGTTCATGTGTAAACAGCACGGCCTCTAGTGATTGAACGTTTGCTCTCAACATTTGTTGCCGAAAATCGGGCCCCGTATCAATTACATAATTCTTTCCTGCATAGGTTATTAAAACAGAACAACGAAGTCGGTTGTCTTTTGGATCGTTCGACCTGCACACATGGCAATTACAAGCAATCACAGGTACGCCTTGTGAGGTACCCGTACCTAGAAAGGAAACTTTAAATGGAACGGATGGTGATTTCATTGGGGACTAAAATTACGCATTCTGGGTTGAAATCCTCCCTGTTTTTGTTTGCAAAAAATATGCTTCAAAGAAAAAAAATGAAAAAATTTTCATGAAAACACAGCTGATACAAATTGCACCTCTAACCCTCTATTTACTAAGCACGCATAACTATAACAAGCCTCAATCTACTGATTAAAAGACACCTATTAAAATACAGAACACCCAACGATCATCAAAAAAGTACCGTCCAATAAATAGAACGCTAATTAATCACTACAAACACGACCTGTTATGAAATCGTATTCACTTCCCTCTGCTATTCTGACGCTGTCGGCGCTTTTTTTTATCACATTTTCAACATTCGCAATCACTTACACAACAATCAATTCGGGAACTTGGAATGATATTACTTCCGTTTGGTCTACCAACGGAGGCGCTTCTCCCTGCGGTTGCTCTCCTGGTCCCATGAGCGGATCAAACACCGTTCAAGTAAATCACCATCTTTCCGTTCCTTTTGATCTTACTATTAATGGTGGAACTTTAATGGTTGGATCTGGTGGACAAATGACTGGAGCCTATAATTTCAACGCCATTAACGCAACGGTCGACGTATTCGGCTACATGAATCTCGTTAAATACGATCAAAGCGGTACTTCCACCGTGACTTTTCACCCTGGAGCTATTCTCATTGCCTCTAATACCTTTACGGTTAGCGCCGGAAGTGCCACTCTCGATGCTGCAGTCATTAATAGTGGGAAATTAACTATCAACGCTGGCGCTTCGGTTTTGCTGACGAATACCTCTCGATTTTTTATCACCAGTGGAAACTCGGTCATTGACGGGACATTGAATATTGGACCAGGTAGTTGTATGGAGAGTAATGGAAACTGGAAAATCGGTGCAACGGGAAGCGTTCTTGGGTCGGGGACGTTGAATTCTGGTGGTAATATCAACAACAACGGATTTGTCGACCTCACGATTATTTGGTGTTCGCAAGGTGCGGGGTTAGGCATGCCGACACCTCCTGATTGCGCTACAGCTGGCGTGATTTGCAATGCCATTATTCTTCCTGTTCGACTAACATCTTTTGAGGCCGAGGTATATGACAACTCCTACTCCGAGATCCTATGGACAACCGCCAGTGAGAATAACAGCAGTCATTTTGTATTACAATCTTCAAAAGATGGAGACTTCTGGCTGGATATTGCCCGGATTGAGAGCCACGGTACAACAACCGAGTCGCAGTTCTACGGCTATACCGACAATACCATAGAAACAGGTATCACCTACTATCGCCTGTCTCAATTTGACGTTGATGGTAAAGAAACAAAATATGCACCAATTAGCATTCGGGTAATGGATTCCGATCTGCCAATAATTGCGTTTCCGAACCCCGTAAATTCAGGAACTGTTTTGAATCTCCAAAATCTTAAGAATGGTACAGGAACAGCACTGCTCGTTAACTTTAATGGACAAGTGATTCGAGAAAGTGAATTTAAAACAGAAAATAGCGCTACGACTTTATCTACAGAGGGGATCGACCCGGGAATTTACCTTCTTAAAATCATTCAGAACGAAGCAGTGAATTCTCTGAAAATTGTCATCGAATAACGACAACTAAACCTGTACAATGATGGTGACATGCCTGCTATTTCTTTGGAAGTAGCAGGTTTTTGGTTAGAAGTCCCCACCCCGCAATCATTAGTACACCTCCAAGGGGCGTTACGGGGCCCAAAAATTTCAAAGAAACTCCCAAAAGGGATTGGATGGATAATAGAAAAACCGAACCACTGAATAGGATGATTCCCCAGATGATTAATCGGGTGATCCATTTGAGGCCAGGTATTTCATGCCCGGACAATCCTAGGATCAGCAACCCCAATCCATTGTAGATCATGTACCGTACACCTGTTTCGAAAGTCATCAAATCCTTGGGCGCAAGCACTTCTTTCAATAGGTGCGCTCCCATAGCACCTAAAATGATCCCCAGGCAAATGAAAATACTACCTGTTGCAGCTGTCTTTCTATTCATGGTGTAAAGATAAAGTATAGTTCAAAATGGCATTCCACCCTTTCCATTTGCCATAATCGCCAATAGTTTCATTGTGCCAAATGAATCGAAAGGTTCCTCCGTATGCCGTCACATTCTCATACAGCGTTCGAATTATCGGCTGACTTTTTTCTGGGCTTAGGTGCAGATATTCATTCAAAGTTCCATCCATATACACAAAAGGATGCACCATTAAATCGGTTCGTAGATTCTTTGTGGGATCAAACCACGGAAAAGAGTGCGCCGTGCCACATCGGAAACCACAGGCTCCAGCGAACCCCATTGAGTAATCATCTGTTATTCCAGCTTCAATTAAAACGCGGTAGGATTCAGGCAAAGAAAATCGAAGAAAATGTTGACGGCTGCGGCTTATTTCTTTTTGGACAATTCCTGCGAGAAGTTCTTTTTCCGACCGCACCTTTTCGACATCGCAAAAGGAGTCGTACGAAGGATGAATTCCAATGGACACGCTTTCACTCATAGATTGAATGAGGTTTTGATGCGCAGGATTTGCCAAAGTCAAGTTCCTGTCGTATTTCCCATCATGCTTGACTAGCCAAAACAAACGCGTATGTTGGAATTGACGCCCAATTTTCCTGATCGTGTCATAGGTATCATAGGGATCCTGTCCGCCATTACGAACAGTCTTCCGTTCTTTCAATCGCTTTTTGTCCCATTTTACGACATCTCTTCCGTACGACAACCATTTTCGAATACCCGACTTGTGCCGAAACGCAAAGGCGTTATCGATGTCAAATGTTGGCTCAAAACCAATCGGCGCTTTCACTATTTTTTGTTGTAATACCCTTTCCAAAATGGAACACGACCAAACATCGCAGACAGGAGAATCCAATAATTGGTATTTCCAAAGTAGACTATGTTCTGCGGGAAAACGTCCGTGAACATCCTTTTCAGAGTTCATGTATTCTTCCATGCGCGTTAAAACGAAGAATATGGCTGCAAAAAAATCCAATTTTCCGTTCAAACGAAACATTCGCGTTGCTTCGTCAAAATCAATACCTTCCGGAAATTCCGTGGAATTATCCAAAAGACCTGATATTTCTATACGTGGAACATCAGCGATTTCAATACTCGAATAATTCAAATCAACTGTAGGAAACGACGATACCTCGGTAACCAGCAGATAGTCGAAACCGCGAATTTTAAATACAAAATCCATGGTGTAAACAAGCCTTTCGCTTACACTATCTACTGCTATTTTTATCTGTTTTTTTTTCAAAGGGACTTATAATCGACCGTTATCTGCAAAGCTAAAGTAATTATCTCCTGCGAGAATAATATGGTCGAGAATTTGCACGTCAATATACGCTCCAAACTTTTTAAGAGATTCCGTTAGATGAATATCCGAAGCACTAGGACTTGCGTTGCCACTCGGGTGATTGTGTACAAGGATAATTCCGCTAGCTTTCAATTCGAGTCCGTAATTAAAAATAAGCTTTCCATCCGCTACTGTTCCCGAAATTCCTCCTTTCGAAATTTGCACCACTTTAAGTACAGTGTTCGCACGACTGAGGTATAAGGCGTAAAATTCTTCGTGACTCAAGTCTAAAAAGTAAGGACGCGCGCACAAATAGGCATCATTGGAACATTTAATTTTAGGCTTTTCAATTGCTTTGCTGCGTTGTTTTCTTCGAACCAATTCCATT
>JBNKGN010000153.1:0-7751 GCA_050289845.1 Crocinitomicaceae bacterium
GTGTATTGGTACATGCGGAATGAGAATGCGGTTGAACACATTTTAAAATTCCGTCACAATCCAAATTACTTGCAATCCGTCGAATTCAATTTGGATAAAATTGCAGTAAGCACCAACCTTATTGAAACCGTAGCGGCCGCTGAAATCGTTATTATTGCCACACCTTCTGCATTTTTGGTGAAACTTTTCGAAGATTTTCCCAAAGAAATGTTGCGCGACAAAATTGTATTTTCTGCCGTAAAAGGAATCATACCAGAATATCACGCCATACCCGCACGATTCATTCACAAAACATTTGGTACCCCATATGATAACATCGGAATCATCTGTGGTCCGTGTCACGCAGAAGAAGTAGCCTTAGAGCGGCTTTCTTACCTTACCATTGCCTGTCAAGACGAGGAAATCAGTGAGGAAATGGCTGAGTTGCTTCGTTGTCGCTACATTCAAACCACCGTTTCTGACGACTTATTCGGAACGGAAATTTCTGCTGTCCTGAAAAACGTTTACGCGATTGCCTCAGGAATTTGTTCGGGTCTGGGTTATGGCGACAACTTTCAATCGGTGTTGATTTCCAATGCGATTCAAGAAATTGAAAATTTGATTGACGAAATGAGCCCAATTCACCGCGATGTGAAATCATCCGCCTACTTAGGCGATTTGTTGGTAACAGCGTATTCAAAATTTTCACGCAATCGAACTTTCGGATTTATGATCGGTAAGGGGTATTCCGTGAAAACAGCGCAATTAGAAATGGACATGGTGGCCGAAGGGTACTATGCTACGAAAAGTGTCATGGAGATCAAAAAGAAATTTCAGGTCGAAATGCCCATCGTTGAAGCTGTGCACAACATTCTTTATGAGAAAATTTCTCCTGTAATAGAAATGCGTATTTTAACAGATAAGTTGAGTTAATAACTTTTTGTTAAATATTTATCATTTACTCTTTTCATCCTTCGCTTTAATTTCTACCTTTGACGAAAATTTATTCGGATGAAAGTCTTCAAATTTGGTGGTGCTTCTGTTAAAGATGCCCATGCCGTGAAAAACGTAGCAGACATTCTGCAACTTTTCGATGGACAAAAACTCGCTGTTGTGATATCCGCCATGGGGAAAACAACGAACGCCATGGAGACAATTGTTCAGGCCTTTTGGGAGCGGGATGAAGCACGTTATTCTTCTTTGGTTGCCGAGCGTCGAGCTTTTCATCTAGAAATAATGGATGCTCTTTTTGATGGAAAAGATCACGCAATTTATACCGAAATCCATACCATTTTCGATGCTTTATTGACGCATTTCAATGACCTCGTTTCAGAGGATTATGATTTTGAATACGATCAAATTGTTTCGCTTGGAGAGATCCTGTCTACAAAAATTGTTGCGGCTTATGTTCAAACGAGAAATGTTCCCTGTGAATGGGTGGATGCGCGTCAATTGATTGCAACAGACCGAAAATTCAGAGAAGCTTCCGTCGATTGGGAAATCACACAATCTCACTTTCAGGAGCGTTTCTTACCGCATTTCGAATCCTTCAATGTACTCATCACCCAAGGCTTTATGGGCGCTAATGCGAATTCAACGACAACGCTTGGTCGCGAAGGTTCCGACTTCACTGCTGGAATTATTGCGTATTGCTGCGATGCCGAAGATGTGACCATTTGGAAAGATGTTCCTGGTATGTTAAATGCCGATCCAAAATGGTTTGACAATACGGTAAAACTCGATCAAATTTCCTTCCGCGAGGCAATTGAACTTTCGTACTACGGTGCTTCTGTCATTCACCCAAAAACCGTGAAGCCGTTGCAGAATAAAAATATTCCTCTCTACGTAAAATCATTTGTGGATCCGCACGCCGAAGGAACGATCATTCAAGAGTCGATGGTTGCAGACCATTTGGTACCATCCTTTATTTTTAAAATGGATCAGGTGTTGTTTTCCTTTACACCAAAGGATTTTTCGTTTATCGTCGAGGAAAATCTCAGCGATATTTTCGACCGCCTTTCGAAAGTGAATGCAAAGATCAACCTGATGCAAAATTCCGCATTGAGTTTTTCGATTTTGGTTGATGCTTCGAAGGTTGATATTCCGCAGATTTTAGCTGAATTTGGTGATTCTTATCAGGTAAAATTCAACGAGGGTCTCGAGTTGGTAACCATTCGCCATTACGATCAAGCAACCATCGATCGGGTAACGGTAGACAAAGACATTCTGCTTCAGCAAAAAACGCGTGAAACCGCACGATTGATTGTCAAGCAAAAAATCACTTTGTAATTGAATCACAGCAATGGTGTCCTTCGTAATCGTTGATAACGGATGGCGGTTTACTTTTTAACACAAAGGCACAAGTGCCGCTAGCGGCAACCACCATTAGAACAAACAATAACTGTCAATAGTGTCCCTTGTGTGCGCCGAGCTCACGAGGAGCATTGTGTTAGAAAAACAAACACAACTATTTAACCACAAAGACACAAGTGACGCTAGCGACAACCGCTATTCCAGAAATGTCATTATCAAGGGCTAGAACAACCATACCCCCCTAATTCGTGGGGCGAAAAACAAAACGTAAATACCACTTTTTAGTGAGTGTGGAAATGCACAACAAAACGTATTTTTGTGCTTCTAATGCAGAACACACTTTCGAACATAGCGAACGGCGAAGAAGTGGACATCATTCAAATTGAGTCCTCGCGGCTTCGTGTGAAGTTATTGGAGATGGGCTTATTGGAAGGAAAATCGCTTCGTGTGTTGTTCCGTGCCCCTTTCGGAGATCCAATTGCAGTTGATGTCAATGGGTATGTGTTGTCCTTACGTTTAAATGAAGCCCGCTTGGTTCATGTGAAACCAAAAGATTCCGCTGCATGAAAATTGCACTCGTTGGCAATCCAAATACCGGCAAAAGCTCCATCTTTAATTTACTCACGGGCTTACGACAACACGTGGGCAACTTTCCGGGAGTTACTGTCGATTTAAAGCAAGGCATATTAAAGCAAGGAGAAGCTTCACATACACTCATTGATTTTCCAGGAACATACAGTATCTATCCAAGATCTGAGGACGAACGGGTAGTGTATACATCCCTCACTGATCCAACGAACGCATTTTATCCTGACATTCTTGTCATCGTCATTGATGCATCAAACCTGGAACGAAATCTTTTGTTGGCTTCACAAATGTACGATCTGGGCTTTCCAACGCTTCTTGTGCTAAACATGAATGACTTAGCGCAACGTCGCGGCATCGATATTGATTTGAACGTTCTTCAATCCGCATTTCCAGAAGCAGAGATTGTTACAGCCAACCCGAGAGTAGGTCTGGGTAAAGACCGAATAATGAATGCGCTCGAATCGCCCAAAAAGCGAACCCTGAAAGAGAAACAAGTCTGCGAAATGGATGATGTCGAGGGGCAAGAACGCGAAACAATTGAACGGTATCAGGTAATTAAAAACATCATTTCGGAGGCAGTTAAGGTTAAATCTTCCAATCCCCTCAAGCACAAATGGGATAAAATTCTCGTGCATCCTATATTCGGTTATCTCATCTTTGCAGCCGTTCTCTTGATCATTTTTCAAAGTATTTATGCCTTTGCGACGTACCCCATGGATTTGATCGAAGCCAGTTTCGGTGCACTCAGTTCGTGGTGCTCTGAAGTACTGCCTGCCGGCGTCTTCACCGACTTACTGACCAATGGAATTATTACGGGAATTAGCGGGGTCGTCATTTTTATTCCCCAAATCGCACTCCTGTTTTTTTTCATCACGATTTTAGAAGAAACGGGGTATCTCGCGCGCGTCGTTTTCATTATGGATCGCCTGATGCGCCCACTGGGATTGAATGGTAAAAGCATTGTTCCCATGATGTCTAGTGTTGCTTGTGCAATTCCTGGAGTGATGGCTGCACGCACAATTTCCGACAAAAAAGAACGATTAATCACGATTCTGATCGCCCCACTCATGAGCTGTAGTGCGCGAATCCCTGTCTATACTTTACTCATTGCCCTTGTGATTCCCGACATTGAAATCTGGGGTTTTTTAAACGTCAAAGGCTTGGTGCTTTTTGGCTTGTACATGCTAGGGACAGTGATGGCGCTTTTGATTGCTATTGTCCTAAAATTACTGATTCGCTCGAAAGAAAAAGGATTTTTGCTCCTCGAACTTCCCGAATACAAAGCACCGCGTTGGGGCAACGTTGGATTGGTTGTTCTTGAAAAGATTCGTGTATTCGTCTGGGATGCAGGTAGAATTATTCTCGCCATCTCTATTCTTTTATGGGCACTCGCAAGTTACGGACCTTCGGATCGCATGGAAACTGCCGAAAAACAAGCCATTTCAATGGCGGAAGCGAAAGGAATTAACGAGACACAACGGGAGCAAATGGTGAATTCGGCAAAACTGGAAAACTCCTACATTGGGATTCTGGGGAAATCAATTGAGCCAGCAATTGCACCGATAGGCTATGATTGGAAAATCGGGATTGCACTTATCACCTCTTTCGCTGCTCGTGAAGTGTTTGTCGGATCCATGGCTACAATTTATGCTGTTCAGGATGACGGAGAAGCACAAACACCGCTGTTGGATAAGATGCGTAAGGCGAAGCGACCAGATGGGACAAAAGTATATTCGCTTGCAACAGGCGTTAGTCTGATGGTTTTCTATGCCTTTGCAATGATGTGTATGGCAACATTGGCCGTCGTAAAACGGGAAACGAAATCCTGGAAATGGCCTCTGGTACAACTTGGATATATGGGGGTTTTGGCGTATTTTGGTGCATTAATCGCTTATCAATTACTTGCATAATGCAAACTGTTTTAGTTCTATTATTGATTTCTGCCGCCACCTTGTACTTAGGTCGTGAACTTTACATTCGTTTCTTTCGGAAAGAATCAAAGTGCGATGGCTGTGGATTTCGTCCAAAACCAGAACAAAACCGCTAGCCGTATGTTGCGATTCGCTATTTTCATCCTCTCCTTAATTCCTTTTATTTCCTTTTCGAGCAACTCGTGTAAATGTGAAGAAGACCTACTTTATACCATTCACTATTTGGAAGAGAACTTACCTGGTTTTACTGACAACGTAACCTCCGAAAACGAAGCGGAATACCAAACATTCAAACAACAACTCTTACAAAAGGCACGGGAAACGGAAACGGAACACTCCTGCTTTCGACTGTTAACACAATACGTGGAATTCTTTAAAGACAATCACACACGGATTGAAATGAAGTCATCCCCCATCGATGAATCAAAACCACGTGCAATTAAAAAGTTTCGAAAATCGGGTGTATTTATCGACCGCGAACGTATTGTTTTACCACCGCTGAGTAATTTGAATAACGACAACGATTCGATCACTGGAGTTTATTATTCTCTTGATTCCACCTACCAAGTGGCTGTGCTTGCCTCGCCCAACGCATTCAGAGATTATGTTGGCGTGATTGTTTCTTCGAAGGCTCCTGTTTGGGAAAAAGGGCAGGTTAAATTTGAATTAAAAAGCGTTGGAGAGAATCAATTTCATTGTTATGCCTACATGCGAAACCATTCCCTGCGTATGTTCGCTAACTTCGACTATGTCGATGGAATTTTAGGGGACACGTGGTGCAAAACGACGAGAAGTCAAACGGTGAACAATGTTCTTTGCAGCGATCCTGCGTTTCATTTCAAATTATTAAATGATTCGGTGGTTTACCTGAGAATTCCCAGCTTTAGTTCAAATCAAACCGCAACAATTAACGCATTGTACGAAAGTGCAGACAGTACGATCCGTAATACCCCGTATTTAATTGTGGATGTTCGCGAAAATGGCGGAGGGTCGGACAGCAATTGCGAACGTTTGTTGGAATACATGTACACGCATCCATTTCCTCTGGATACGGTGCAGTTCTATGCCACCCCAGACAATAATGCCCTTTGGAAAAGCTGGATAGTCGACGCGAAAAAAGACCCGAAAAACTTCACCGCCGAAGATGTTGAATGGTTTCAAGAAGAATACGACAAGTACGTAAATGCGCCGCCCTATTCGTTTGTGAACCGAACCAACGGGGATTTGGTGGAACTCGATTCAAGTACAACCTATCCTCGGAAAATTGCCATTATTCAGAACAAATTCTGTGCGAGTTCGTGTGAATCCTTGCTGTATTTCGGGCAAAATAGTTCCAAAACAATTTTGGTGGGGGAAAACTCTGGTGGCTATGTAGGATACGGGGAAGTTGGAAGTACTCGCACGCCCAAATACGGTTATGAATTGTACTGCACAATGACGCGGTATTCGAACCAACGATCATTGGAAACCATAGGATTCACACCGGACTACTTGTTGGAATTCGACACGAATTGGATTGATCAGACTGTGAAAATTTTATTGGGAAAATAGCACTGAATCCCTATTCAAAATCAACGTTTTGCGCGCGCAATACTTTGCGAACGTAGAGAGCGAAAAAGGTCAAATACACAAAACAGAGCGCGCCTACCACGAATGACGGTTGAATTCCAATAATATCTGAGAGCTTTCCTTGCAGCGGCGGTATGATGCCTCCACCAAGAATCATCATCACTAGAAAAGCCGCTCCCTGAGTTTGATATTTTCCAAGGCCAGCCAACGAAAGCGAGAAGATACAAGGCCACATAATCGAACAAAAGAGTCCCGTACTTAAAAATGCATATACGGCAATTTGTCCCGTACTCATCAATCCGACCAACATCGCGATAATTCCCAATGTTCCAAAAACGGCTAAGGTTAATGCCGGTTTGTCATTGGTGCTATAAAAGGCTGCTATTTGGATTACTACGCAGATCAAATACCAATACAATGCACTCACATCATAACCCGAAAAGGATGCCGCCATCAATACGACACCAAAGGCAATTAATGGAACAACAAATCGCAAAACCATTTTTGTCTCCTTTGTCAAATCAAACGCATTTATGGCGCCCGCCCATCGACCAATCATTAAACTTCCCCAAAACATTGCGATATACGGTGCAACTTCCGAGGCTTCAAAGCCACCAAATGCATCTTGTTTCAGTAGTTCACTTAAATTACTACCTACAGCAACTTCAACCCCCACGTATACAAAGATTGCTAACATTCCAAGCGTTAATTGTGGGTATTGCATCGCTCCCCAACCTACTTTCTCGGCAGCCCCTTTGAATCGCGCATACAGAATTCCTCCTAAAATGACCAATAACCCTAAGCCCAGCCAAATCATGCGTTGTCTTTCCAGGCCGGCTGTCAAAGTGTCGATTTCTACATCCAATGATTTTAGTTGATCATCCGATGTGCTAAACCCCTCCACTACCGCATTGCGTTCGTCAGATTCTTCCAAAATAGCATTAGGAGAGGCATCATATTCTGCCGTTAGTATCTTCTTTCGGTGATCAGATTCTTCTGTCAATTGCACCACTTTCTTTTGTTCTTCACTTGCATAACTTGCGAAAACAGGCGCAAAACAACCAATTAATAAACCTGTCATAACGAGTAAGGTCACCATGGCTTTGCTTGATTTCTCCACCTTCTCATTGTTAATCCCTGCAGGGACACTTTTAGAAAACCCAAACAAAGCAGCAATGCCTAAAAACAAAGCACCCACGCAGGCATAGAGAACAATTACTTTGGACAAGCTTAACGAACTAATTGTATCGTCATCTACAGCAGCTGCAGACCCGAAAAGAACCAGGGAAACGACCAGAGGACCTATCGTTGTTCCCAAACTATTAATTCCACCTCCCAGATTTATTCGATTACTTCCCGTCGCCTCATCTC
>JBNKGN010000154.1:0-7743 GCA_050289845.1 Crocinitomicaceae bacterium
TATAATCAGCAAGTTTCGTCGGACTGTCTAAAAAATCGACGTCCGAAATATCAATAGTCGATTGGTTCAAAAGGTCTACTAAAGTAAAATTGAAGTCACACGAGTTGGCGGGTCCATCATCATAACTGAATGATGTAACACCAGATCCATTGGTTTGAATGGTAAGTGTTCCTGTCGTACTGCAATTGGTTACCAAATCAGGGTAATTGGTACTGTTAACCGTAATTGTGGTTGAAGTAGATGGTGAAACAGCAATGATTGCATCAACACCATCATTTATCAAGTCCATGAAATCAAAGAAACAATCGGTAAATGTTTGGTTGGTAACCAAGTACTCTATGCTTTCAGGAGGTGTGGTTTCAAAAACAAGGGTAGTGCTACAGCCTGTGGTAGACATAAGATCGATCACGCCATCGTATTCTGCTTCTCCGTCTTGATTGTTAGGCGTAGCGTCTGTGTCTGGATCGTAGAACCATCCATTCGAATTTTGAGGGCAAGTTGCCAACGTGAAATCGTAGAGATATTGCTCGAGATTCGTTGAATTTACCGAATTGATCAAATCACTTTCGGTGTACGCTGGGTCAAAGTCTCCTGCTGTTTCTAATGCGTCCAAGCACCCTTGATCCATTTGTGAGATCCAATTTAGAACATTTTGGTAAGCCAATGCTTCACAATCCACGGCGTTCACCATTGTTGAAATTTCACCTTGGATGCTGAGTTCCATTTCTCCCTCTGTCATTGGACCAATGAATACTTTATTGTCATCTGTTTGATAATAACAACCTTGTGATTCTTTGTATTCTTTTGCCAGTTCTTGCTTGATTTGACTATAAATCCCCTTAAACATTAGTTTCGCTGATAAATCATAATAAGCATCAGACTGTAATTGACTTGTAGGTGTGGTAGCATCGTCATCTTGAGCATTGCAGTTTACCAGGTGTAAAACGAATGTTTGTAAAGTTGGGTTATAAGTTCCGAACGTCGAATTACTGGTATATGGCCAATAACTTTCGTCATACGTACACATTGTCGGATTGCCAACATATGCGTAGTAATCATCAATGGCGTCTTGCAAATACCCTACAAACGGATTGGAACTTCCGTCATCGTTCCAGTCTTGTGTCTGGAAGGGGTCTTCCGTATATGAATTGCCCGCCACAGTGAATGACTCATCGTACGGAGCAGTATAAACCCCAGCTATAGTTGTTATAGTTCCATCAACAATAAGTGTGTTCAGTTTGTCCTCGTACAGCATTGTTTCTGACATGTCGTCACAATAATCGAGGTGACAATATTCACGGTGATACGGCAACATCAAAACAGCCATTTCATCAATAAAAATGGTTGGATCTTGAAAATCATTGTAGTCGTAACCAGTTCCATTGATGGTAATTGTCGTAGCTGCATTGCCGTCAAATAAGGTCGTACTATTCAAAACGGCATCCCAGAAGTCACTTTGCGTGTTTTGATCATCATAAAAGACGCCACCAGGAGAAATTTGATGGAGCATTTGTAACCGAGCAGATTCGCAAATGGTTGTGTAAGGGTTGGTGTATTGGTTCGATGCGTCGGTTTCAAAGTTTTCGTACAATTCGTCGGTGGAACAGTTTTCTGCAAGGCAATCCGCAATTAATTCGTTTTGCTGCGCTTCGGTTAGTGAATCCCAATACGTTTCCCAGGTGTCAGCACCATTTGCTGTTTCGTATTCAAATTTGTGGAATTGAATGCAATAATCTTCGCAGTTGTAAAAACACCCAGAGAAATCTAAAACGGATGTGTAGTCTGCAATGAAATCATCTGGATTGTCAAGACCTGATAACGCCAGCTGATTTTCAAAACTTGCGAGCATACTTTCTTCATCAATGGTCAAGGTTTTGATGATCTTGTACTCGCCTATGTTTGGCAGCGTTATTTCTATACTTTGAATTAAACTAGCAACAGTAGGAGTGGTTTGATTGGTGCCTTGCGCATCGTAACAATCAAATGCGGGGTCGATATTATAGCTATAGGGTGAACTCGCAACATCGTTTCCATTCATGTCCAGAACTTGAATTTCCAGATCGTATTGGCAAGTAGCACAAAGGTCTTGCATCGCAAAACTAATTCCTTGTAGGGTGATATTCCCACCCAATATTTGATTAACGTCGCCATTCAACTCGTAGTTTAAAGTGATATCATTATCAATTATACTATTGAGAAAAGTGTGCTCTGAAGTAATGGTCAATCCATTTACATCCACTGTATTATTGGATAATAAGTTTGTGGTTATGATTTCTTCCGTGTGCGGTAATACGTGCAGATTGCTCGGCGCATCCCCCGTCAATGCGGTAGCAATTACCTGTCCACGTTTGTTGTAGTACGTCACACTTAATTGTCCGTTGGCATCACTGACCATCTCTTTACGATAGCCGTCCAAATCAGCGGGTACATTGTTACCGAACAAGCGAATCAATTCTGTGGCTGTCGGAGATCCGTAATAGGTGCGTACAGCATGGTCACCACCAACTTGGAATTCATGTCCAATGCCTCCAACTTGTTCAATTCTTCCACTTCCATCGTTACGATAAATAACCTGACTATACACATAACCATGTGCATTGGGAATAGCTCCTCTAAAAAGGTCGTCCGTAAATTTATTGTCGGGGCTAAAATATTGCGCGGCACCTATTGTTGCAGAAGTATTTTGACTGTCTTCGGTTTCTAAAACTACGTTTTGTGCGGAAGTATAATTGTCGATATCCAGATGATGATCATCCAGTATTTCAGAGCCACCACTTCCCGCAATCAAATTAAATCGGGAACGATATCCAAGTTGTCTCCCTTGAACAGGGGCGGGAATCACACTAACGGTTTGTCTTCCTTCTAAATCGTATTTTGACTCGCCAATTAAAGTGATATCATCTGTAGAATTATAGGTCAAGCTTTGGCGTCCACGTTGACTTCCGTCGTAAAAAGCGACAGAACTTACATTTTTACCATCTTCTGCATAGGCAACACTGTAGGTCCAATTTTTCTCGTACTCAAAACGATTACCACTTGTGATAACATGTTTCGAAACATCTGATGTTGTGTAGGTTCCTAATTCAGGATCGAAATTGGACAAATCGGAAAAATAACTCCATTCTCCCAACTTGATTTGTTCAATAATTCCACCGTTGGACGTTTCCAGGTATTTACTGACTGGACGCACTCGGAAATAAAGTGTTCCTTCTGCATACGTTTGATCCAATACATGGTGTGTTTGCCAAGTACGTACGCGAGAAGGTTCTTTTTGTAAAAAAGGTTCTTCGTAATCGAAGGCAGCACCGGACAAGTTAGTTAACATTGTGTGTTCACCGCTTTGAGCGTCAATCCACACCCATTCAAAATCATACTCTTCCGCTCCTTGCATGAAGCTCCAATTGGCTCTAAAAGTATTCGCATCAAAATCGATCACAGACAGATCTACTGTCGATAAGGAAACATCTTGTTCCAAAAGATACCAGGTGTCGGATCGCAATTCCAATCGCAAATCAATGTCAACGGGGAAATTGGCATCATTTTGAGGATTGTTTACCATCGTCCAAACATTTGACCCATCCAGGTAATGCCCAGTGATTGATTTTACCTTAACATCATATCCATAAATCGCATCAAGAGTTTCTATTTTCACAAAATCAGCGTACACAAACTCATTCATATCTTCATTGGAAGATACGTGCAGAACTTCATTTTGAAGTATACCATTTTCAAGATATGTTATCGTTACATCAATATCCCAGGACGCACCAGTGAATTCAATATCACTATGGTCTTTTCGTGTGTATTCCAAAAAGACGAGCCCGTGATAGTTCTGATATTCTTTCGAATCAGCATTGGATTGACTTGTCGGCTCCGCAATGCCATAATTAAAATCGTAAATAATATCTTCTAACGATATTCGTTTACTCCAAATACCGTCACCTGCTGTCACATTTGAAACAGCCAAAAGAATCGCGCAAAAAAGTCCAATTATCTTCATTCTTCCGTATAGATTTTGTAGCCTTTGAGTTGAGGGCTTAATATGAATTCGTCGTTCTGTACCGTGAAATAGTTTTTCAAAGCAAATACTTGAGTCACGTCACTATCGTAGTCAATGGTGTAAATGAGTTGAACGTATTGACCTGGATCACTTGCAGAGCCATATTCAAAAGTGATTTTATTGATGGTCAAATTGGTCATATTCAATTCTATTTCAGTCGACCTAAGTCCTTCCAACCCAGTAATTCTATACTTTCGGATACCGTCGGAATTAGACATAAGTTTCACCACGGCTTTGGAAGGGCTACTTTGATCTTGAATCATTTTTTGCAATTGCTTAAAATCCAATTGCATCGATTCTCCAGTCTCTACTTTTTTTGAATTCTTTTTTTCAACCACAAGAATTGCGTGTTCTTCGTGATCGACACGCATTGAGTATTTCTTAGTTTCAATTATTTCCAGTTCACCCAATACTACTTTAGAGTAATTGATGTCTTCCGTCCGAATCGCCTTCGTCGATGACAAAAGTGAACCACCGACTTTACTGTAGACCTTTGCATCAACCGCGATGGAAACAGCACTTGCGCTGTCCATTTTATTGATGATTTGTTGAAAATCAGTTTGAATTCGCTCCAGGTCACTTTGCCCGAAAACGGAAAGTGCTGAGAAACAAAATGCAATCAGTATGTTAATTCGGTTCAGATACATGTCCTCTTGATTCTGTAATTGTAAATATTCCTTCTTCTGTTTCTTGTTTCTTCAGAGTCAAATTGCCCTCTTCGTCATAGAAGAACAAAGTGGCGTAGTTGTCGACATTCAAGGATGCTCTGAGCCAGAACTTTTCTGGGTCGTAGACATAAGTTGTGATCCCTCCCGTCTTCGGCGAGAATCGAAGATCGTCAACATACATTGCTTCGGTTCCTGGGATAAATTTGAACACGAGTATTGCCTCATCCATGGTTACATGGAATTCGATATCAATTTTCTGCCAACCTTCAATCACTTTGCTTACAGTCGTCTTGTCGATCGTAATATTCGCGGTGGAATAGCTTGTTCCATTCACGCGCTCTATAGCAATCATAGAAGCAGGATCAAAGGTCACCTGATTTTCATCATTGCGAGAAACCCACATAGAAAGCACGTATTCATTGTCTTTTATGGCTTCCAATTTTTGTTGTGCAAATTCAGTATTAGCGGTAATCATCATAGATTGCTTTCCAGTATGTGCTTTCGTTGAAACAAATGAAACCCCGCTCGATCTGCTTTCATTCGGAGCCGTCTTTTTACGAAGTAGTCGCGTTTTTCCTGTATAAATCGAGGATGAAGGTAGAATTTGTTGTACCGTTTGATCAATGGAAGGAGTGACAACAATTTGCGCGTATGTATTGGAACCTTCTGTAAATTGAGTAACTCCAGCGGTCATATCAATCAGTCCGTTCAAGAACTGCATATCGTTTCCTCCACCGTTACTATTTTCTGTACGATTTACCGTCAATCCAACTTCTGGCTCATAATCTGTTAGCGAAAAGCCAGTATAAGGAGTATTAAGCACAATAGTCATGTCGGTTCCATCATACATTGCGTATTTAATGGAAAGGGCATCTGTTAAATAGTAATCCGTTAATGATGAGTACTCAGTATGGAAATTAAGATTGGTTTGTTTCATGGAAGCACCGTGCTGATCATAGTCTGCTGTGCTTTCAAAATCCATAGCGCCTAATTCTTGGATAGATGCATTTCCTCCCACAGCAATGGTCAACGAGTTGTCATATCCATACAGAGCCGAAGAACGAATTCCGAGTCGGTTTACGTTTTCAATCTCATAGGAATCGTCATTAAAACGGGTCACTTCATTGGTCCATTCCCACTTATTTTGATAGTTTTCTATATCACCAATCGCGTAACTGAACATGGGTATAGAGCTCGTAAGTAACCCGTCGTTTCTCAAGTCGGGATCATTCGCAGTGTTATTATCGGTAAAGTTAAGTGGAGCCGTACGCTCGTCGACGTAACTGTACGATTTATACGGACGCCAAATTCCGCTATTTCCTGTTAGATACGGATTGTCCGTGGTTAATGATGCTAAAACAACGCTTTGTTCCGAATTTAAGCCGAGTAAATCATTATTGTTCCAATCATCTTTAAACAAGCTTGCAGAAGCACTTAGAACCGAACCTGCCAATAGACTTGGTGTTACTATGTTATGTGTACTTGGAACGGTCACAGTTGTAATTGGCGCGCTAGTTCCAAAATCAGGAATCCCTTTTGTGGTATACCCCGCCGACATAGAACCGTAGTGGTTACGTCTTCCTGAACGAATCACTCGGAATTGAAGATCAAGTTCCGTCATAGCTGTAATGCTCAGTCCACTTGGGAAATCGGATGCACTGAATTCATCCAACACATCGCTTGCAGGGAAATGAATGATTGCCTCAATCTTATTCTGATTGTTGTATTCAAAACCGAGTAGATATCCTTTTCTGCTTGTCGCACCGCTTGCTGCTACAAAAGTAGAACCCGTCGATTTTTTATATGCCGTTACCAAAAGTTCATCTCCTCGAACGAGATTATCAATATCACCTGAATTGAATCCTGTAACGTGTAAGAAATTCCCTCCATGCGTGCCCGATGAATTCGAAACGTCATCGACAACCGATACCCGGAAGCGATAATCAATATTTTGATACGCATGTCCCATGTTATCGTAAGCATAGTAAGCAGGAATGCTGTAAGAATAAAAATCATCACCAAACTCATTGGTTGTTTTAGCAACCACAGGAATTCCAGCCTTTTCGTCATAGGCAATTATTTCAGACGCATTGGTTGTTTGAAGATCCCGTTGAATCGATTTTTTCAAAATTCCAGACTTGTGAACCACTTTGTTTGTTACGTGCGTTCTGAACATTGTTTTATGGTTGTTAACCGATGGCCAGAACGAAAAGAGAGGAAGAATTGTCATTATTTCCGCATTGAAATCCAAACCAATCGACTGATTGAAAGTTTTGAATTCACGTGCGTCCGTAAACAACTCGGCTTCAACTCCCATTTCTCTTTTATACGCGTTTGAGGTTTCGTTTAAAATATCTTTGACTGAAACCGCTGCATCTTTGGGAATAATTGTCACTTCATTGTCCAATTGATAAACCCATTCACCTTGATAGAATATTTTATTGGATTGGTATTCGTTGATGGATTCGGTAATCGGATCTACACCTCGCACATATCCAGTAGTTTCATACGTTCGAGAACCCTTTGGTTTTCCGTGCATATCGTTTAGTTCTATCTTGAATCCTTGTGTCCCGTGATAATAACTACGTGAGATGGAACCAATCAAAGGAATCGGAATCGGTACTTTGAAATAATCTTTTGTATTGTTGTTTTCGGAAAGCACGCTTTTCTCTACGAGCGTTGGAAAATCCTTGGCAGTGTAAAATTCGTGAATCGCAATCCCGCTGGTTCGTCCTTCTCGGTCACTAACCGCCTTCGCCATCTGATCGGTGGTATTCAAACTGGTCACGGTCACTTGTCGGTAACCGACCGATGCACCTGGGAATAAATCTTCATTAATCGGTCCTTCCGTAAAGAGATTGTTATTCGTGATCATTTTGTTCTTCCCCCAGAAATAAATCGGGTATTTCAAGGCGTTTTCGTCACCACCCAATTGAGGTTCGTAGGTGGCAACTCCAGAGCTAGACACCACATTGCCTTGATCATCTTTTATGGTATAATCAAATTGTTGTCCAT
>JBNKGN010000155.1:0-7726 GCA_050289845.1 Crocinitomicaceae bacterium
ATATTCAAATGCCGCCCCCTGACAGGTTGATTTTGCATGTCCAGTGCCAATGAGAATGTGTTTTTTTGCACCAGTACTTTTCACTTCATTAATCAATTTTTTCAGCGCTTCCCAAGATTCTGTGGCATGTCCATAGGTACAAACGGAATAGGTTTTGTTTTGTCCTGGTAGCAGTCCTGGAGTGAGATCGAACGCGAGTTTTGGACCTGTTGCATTGATGAGGTAATCGTAGTCTTCATGTGCAATTGTTCCTTTGTTCTCACCAGCAACATACTCAATTTGAACATTGGGCTTGGAGTTTTCGGAGTTTCCCTGCGGATAAAATGCAACAACTTTTGCCTGCTTAAAATCAATTCCTTTCTTTTTATATAGCGGCGTTAAAGGGAAAATTACATTTTTGGAAGTCATTTTCCCGATTCCCACCCAAATATTCGAAGGAACCCATTGATAGTTGCTATTCGGTGAAACAACGACAACTTGATGTTGTTTTCCTAGTTTTCTTCGGAGGTGCGATGCCGCTGTGTGCCCAGCTATTCCAGCGCCCAATATTACAACTTTTGCCATGCCTTTTTTTTGTCTAAGCTAAGCAACTGGAACCCTGTTGAGTGTAACAATTGTGACCGAGGACGAAATTGTTCGATGTGAAGATGGATTTTTTAAGTCAATACGACCAGCCTTGATTCATGTCTGTTTGCCAATAAAACCGATCTGGACGAGCCAATGCCTGGTTGAATGTAGGTAAACCTTGGGAGTCAAGACGCGGATAGTGCGGTGTCGGTCTGCCAAGATATTGCCCCAGATTGTGAATAAGTAGATTTTGAAATACATGACGTACGTTTTCACTATCAATTCCAACGCGCATGCCAGAAGATTGCCCGAAGCCTGGTGTCATCCGAAAGCCGAGGTAAGCGATGCCATGACTTGTTTTGCCATATGGGGTGTTGCGTAAGTCACGATATCCGGCAGGACAGCGGGAACAAGAATCTTTAAAAAGTGGAGCCGTACGTGATTCACCTGTCCAAAGCTGAACTCCAGCAGTGAATTTTAAAAGGTCTTTCTGATAACTTACGTGGAATTGTCCAGTTCGGAACCGATCTTTCCCTGATCCAC
The DNA here is from genome assembly GCA_050289845.1 of Crocinitomicaceae bacterium. Taxonomy (GTDB): domain Bacteria; phylum Bacteroidota; class Bacteroidia; order Flavobacteriales_D; family Crocinitomicaceae; genus UBA4466. The sequence goes on from JBNKGN010000155.1 coordinate 1,111, forward strand.
CAAACAAATCGTTTTCGTGATAAAGCGCAAATTCTTTTAAATGCAACGCAAAACCTCCGGAAGATTGTGTGGTTTGTTTAGAATCGACATAAAAAATATAATTGTAACCGATTCCAAAATTTTTCGCTGTTTGATGGTTCAATCCGTTCAATTCAAAATCAATTTGTCGTTGGCTTTTTCCTGCTAGCAATAGTAATCCCAGGGCAGTTCTACTTTGAACAAATCGTTTGCGTTCGCCAAGCGCATTTCCAAAAAATTGAAGTGTCGTCCCAGCATTAATTTGATAAAAATGATCGGTGTAGTAGCCGTTTATCGTAAATCCGATAGCGTTGTTGTGAAGTCCAAAATTGGCAACAATTCCTACTGTACCCCCGAAGTGATCCTTGAAATAGTTCTGAGCATGTACGCTCCAACTGGTGCAAAAAGCAAATACGATGAGCCAACGCATGGCGCAAAGATGTCAAAAAACATTCCAAATCGGAATTATTCCTTGAAACATCGTTAATTTCCAATTATCCTTTTTTTGTCTTGAATCCAGAGAATGCTTCTAGATTTGTAGTATGATCGGAGCACAGCGTTTTTACTGGTTGGCACAATTTGGTGGATGGATGGCTTTTGCGGGACTTTCCGCCCTTAACATCTATACCCGTCAACCAGAATACCTGACGTGGTTGTATTTTTTAAATGTTGTGTTTTTTGTCGTTTCTGGAATTCTTACAACACATTTTCAACGCTATCTTTTCATCAAGTTCGGTTGGCTCAATTTGCGCTTGCCGCATTTAATTCCGCGTTTGCTACTATTGTCTGCTTTTTGCGCGGTAATTATTTGGATGTTGGACTTTTTAACAGATTATGCATCGGGGTATTACGTGGAACAAAATATGCAAATGGGGGTTCCGCTAATCATCGCTCAAATGCTGGTGATTTTGCTGCTTGTACTTACCTGGAATGGGATTTATTTTACGTTCCACTTCTTTCAAAAATCTCGTAAACAGGAAATTTCCAATCTCGAATTGTTGGCGAGTAATAAGGAAAGTGAATTGAAGAATTTACGATCCCAATTGAACCCTCATTTCCTGTTTAATTCATTGAATAGCATCAAAGCGTTGGTCGATATCGATCCTGTAAAAGCAAAAAAATCCATTACAACCCTCTCAAATTTGTTGCGGCAATCCCTGATTTTAGGGAAGGAGAATCTTGTGAATTTGGAAAGTGAATTGTCAATTGCCAAAAGTTATTTGGATTTGGAACGCGTACGTTTTGAGGAACGTTTGAAAGTAGTTTGGGAGATTGATAGCGATTTGGAGGAATTCCAGATTCCACCGTTCTCTTTACAAATGATGGTGGAAAACGCGATCAAACATGGGATTTCGAATTTGAAAAATGGAGGGATCGTAAAAATCAGCGTTTTTCGTGAAGGAAACAGTGTTTGCGTGCAAGTGATCAACTCTGGTAACTTGAAAAAAGTCGTCGATTTGGGCGTGGGCATTGAAAATATCCAACAACGGTTGGAATTACAATATGGTAACAATGCTTCTTTTTATTTGCGCGAATTGCCTGATAATAGTGTAGAAGCAATAATGTGTTTTGCAGATGAAAGAATTTAAAAGTATCATCATTGATGATGAGCGTTTGGCGCGTGAAGAGCTAAAATCTGTTTTGGCAGACTTTACCGAAATTGAGGTCATAGGAGAAGCCCAAAATGGGGACGAGGGGATTGAGTTGATTCAGCAACTTCAGCCCGATTTGATTTTCTTAGATGTAAACATGCCTGGGATGACGGGCTTTGAAATGTTGAAAAAACTGGAAGTCATCCCACGGGTGATTTTTATTACCGCATACGACGAATACGCCCTGAAAGCTTTTGAGGTAAATGCCCTCGATTATATCCTAAAACCAATTGATCCCGATCGATTATCGGAAGCCATTGAAAAGTTGAAGGATAGGGAAGAGGCCGAGTTTGAGTCTGCAGAGGAATTAAGACTGAGCCGAAAAGAACGGGTGCTTTCAACACAGGACCGCGTATTTATAAAAGATGGCGAAAAGTGTTTTTTTGTAGCCTTGTCGGAAGTACGCATGCTAGAGTCCGACGGAAATTACGTGAAAGTGTATTTTGGAAAAAATCGCCCATTGATTTTGCGCTCTCTTAACAGTTTCGAAAGTCGTTTGGATCCGGAGCAATTTTTTAGAGCCAATCGGAAATTTATTATCAATCTGGATTGGGTTTGTAGCATTGAAAACTGGTTCAACGGTGGCCTTCGTGTGGAATTAAACCACGAAATTGACGGCAAAAAAGAAACAGTGGATATTTCCAGAAGACAAGCAATTCGTTTTAAAGAATTGTTATCGCTCTAGTCCTTTTCTATCAAATAGATTCCATCGGGTTCCAGACGAACAAGACGTTGTTTGTAGAGGCTTCCAACGGCTTGTTTGAAGGTTTTTTTACTCATGCCTAGCGTTTCGCGAATTACATCCGGATCACTTTTGTCGGTGAGTGTGATGTGTTTTTTGCGCTGTAGAATATCCAGTAATTTATCTGTCGAAGAAAAGACACGGTCCAATCCAGGAGGATCAAGTTTTAAATCAATCTTGCCATCTTCACGTACATTGACGACATATCCTTGTGTTCTGTCTCCAGGGTGAATGACACGGCTAATATCGTTTTTGAAAATCAAGCCAGAGTAACGATTTTCTACGATTACTTTAACACCCAAATCAGTTTTGTCCCCAACAAGGATGGAAACGGGTGTTTTTGGATCAAATTCTTCTTCACAAGGTTCCAAATAACGATTGAGTTTCGCCGAAGCGAACAAACGGTCTGTTGCTTCGTCTATGCGCAAGGTGACCATGTAAGAGTGCCCTTCTTCAAACTTTTTATTTTGCTCTTTGAATGGAACCATCAGATCTTTTTCCAATCCCCAGTCCAAAAAAGCACCAAAAAAGTTGACCGCTTTCGTCTGTAAAAAGGCAAATCCATTCAATTCGATATATGGACGTTCCGTCGTTGCTACCAAACGATCCTCAGAATCGCGGTACAAATAGACATCCACGTCATCATCCAACTCGATATCGTCGGTTAAATATTTATTCGGAAGCAATACGTCGTTGTCGTTTTCGTCGCCTAAATATGCGCCAACTGAAGTAAATCGTAGAACACGTAAGGTGTTCACTTGACCAATTTTCATGGAATTCTTAGAAATAGAGTGATGATGCCAGTTTCGAATTTACCACTAAAAAGGGCAATCCTTCCTTGTTCACCATCAGATTTTGAGCAAAGGTATCAAATTGTGGCAATAAACTCTCCGAATGATATGCAATCGCAATCATTCCGCCATTTACAGTGTTCGAATATTGCATGGTTTTTTTGTCGTAACTACCGCCTTTCTTTAATATTTCAATAATGGGCGTAATACCGCGCTCTTCGTATTGGTCTTTTACAATCGATAAGCGATTTTTCAAACGCGTATTCAACATAACATCCGTTTGCTTTTCCGCTAAGATATGTACTTGGGCACCTAGCATTTGTGACATGTCTCCAGCGATATTCACAATTTGCAAACTTTCTTTCGTAAGATCAATAGGAACGATAAGGGCGCCTATCTCTTTCACTTCGGTGTTTTTCTGAACAATAAGGAAAGGGCAATCCGCACTGGTAACTACCTTCATGGCATGACTTCCGAAAAGCGATTGAAAGCCGCGTTTTCCGTGCGTTCCCATAATGATTAATTGTGCGTGCTCTTTTTTGGCGACTTCTCCAATATCATTGAAAATGCTCCCGATCTTCACAAGTGATGTTAGTTCTACACCTGGCGGGGTTTCGGTATTTTTACAAACTTCATCCAATTTTTCTTTGGCTTTCATGCCTTGTGCACGATCGGCAGAAACGTGCAATAATTGAATTTCCGTTCGTACCTTCTTTCCTAGAAATAGTGCATACTCAAGGGCTTTATCACCTACTGGGGTAAAGTCGTATGGTACAATGTAAAGATTTCTACTCATGGTTCAGTGCTTTGAATTAAAGGTAGATAAAATATTTCTTTCGTCATTTTAAACTCTAAGTTAGATGATTAAAACAACAACTGTACCGATAATTTTAAGAAAATAAACGACTATTTAAAAGCGTAAGTAAGGTTATTTTTTTCGTTTTCGTTTCCAAAATGGAACTTTCTTACCTCCATTGACAGTTGAGAGTTGATTGGGGTTTCGCTTGTCGCGCTTATCAATTCGATCGTCGAGAGGGTTGTGTTTCGTTTCCTCTTCGATTTCTTTTCCTGAAGCAACGGATTCAGGTGTTACAGCAACATGTTCAGAGCCGCCTGCAGGTGCGTTAGGGTCTTCTGGATTTTGCCAATTTGTTTTCACAGTGCGGGTTTCCAATTTGCCCGTATTTTCGTTCATTACTGTGATTTCCTGTTTTTGATTACTGTGTTGCCCATCGTTGATTCCAACAACATCTTCGACGAGGACCCATTTGTTGCGTTCAAATTCGAAGGCATCATAGGACATGTCAGGAACGTAATACGATCGGAAATTTTTCAGCGACGGAGACTCGGGCGACAAATGATCCATCATAATGCGCGAACGGTTTTCCTCGTAATTCAAATACATCGACGTTTTTTTCGAGTGCTCAAAGAAAACGCGGTTTAAGGTTTCGTTTCCGACTTTAAAAATGGGATTGCCGAATTTTACAGTTCCCGAGGTAAAATACATCGCCTCAATTAATTTCAGTTGACTCAATTCCGAATTGTGATCCCATCCAAGCAAAGTGTATATCGTTCGAGATCCTTTTTTAACGGGAATGATTTTGTAATACAGCGCGCCATACCAATGATCAGCATCCAGAACGTCAACAGGTTGCGAAGGCATTCCAAACGAAATGTCGGTGAGCTCCGTCACTCGGATGTTGTCTTTTTTATCATCTTGATAAAGGACAAAACAATAGTATTTGTGACTGAAATCTTCTTGTTCCACGTTCCAATTAACGATGCGCACTAGTTTGTCGGGACTGTCAATAATACCGACTGTTTTTAGCTTTGTAAATTGATAGGTGAGTGCACTCGGTTCTGCCAAAGCACTGGCCAATTCTTTTTTGAAAACAGTATTTGCAGCATTGCGCTCTTCATTTGTTTCCGCTGAGCGCAAAATCCAAAGCAAGCTATCAAGTTCGATTTCCCGCTGTTGCATAACGGAACTTTCTTGAGCGATTGCCGAAGAAGAAAGGACAAGGACTAGAAATAAACCAATTGATTTCATACTTACTACAACGAAGTTACAACCATTTTGTTACGCGTTCAATTCGTGTGCCAATTTATTTAAATGAAATAAAATTGAAGTCGGGGGGACGAATCCCTGATTTCCTGAGATCTACAGCAATTTGGGCACGGTGGTAATTGCTGTGATTGAGAATGTGATACAAGATATCAAGCGTTTCTTTTTCCAATTGGATTCCTTCTTCACTGGTATAATTAATTTTTTCATTCAATTCCTGTTTTTCCAGGTAATCGATTGTTTTTGAGTGATTTTCATGTGCGAGTTTGCCCCAGTATTCTAAGGGTAAGATATCCCAGCTGTGCGACTCCGACGGCAAGTTCAAAAGCCGATGAATCCACACATGATGCACATTGATGAGATGCGAAAAAGATTTGATCGCGTAATCTGAAACGGAATCTTCTTTGTTTTCCATTAAACGAATCCAGCGAAGGTTACTTTGGAAATCGTAATCGAATTTGTCGAGGAAAAATTCCTTTATCAAGTTACAGCTGTTTCAATTGAGAAATAGTTCCCGACGGATTTTCACTGTTGAACACGAAGCTTCCAGCGACCAATGCATCGGCTCCAGCGTCTACCAGGCGTTTTCCCGTTTCGAGGTTGACCCCGCCATCAATTTCAATCAACGCTGAACTTCCTTTTTCAGTAATGAGCGCCTTTAACTCACTTACTTTGGTTACGGCTTCTTCGATGAATTTTTGTCCACCAAAACCAGGATTTACCGACATGATCAATACCAGATCCAAATCTTTGATGACACTTTTCAAAACATCCACATTGGTATGGGGGTTCAATGCTACTCCGGCTTTCATTCCATGTGATTTGATCAATTGGATCGTACGGTGCAAGTGGGTACATGCTTCGAAATGAACTGTTAAGATGTCTGCGCCTGCATTTTTGAAATCTTCCACAAAATTGTCCGGGTTGACGATCATTAAATGAACGTCCATCACTTTTGTAGCGTGTTTTTTCATCGCTTTCAATACCGGAAGCCCGAAAGAAATGTTCGGTACGAAAACGCCATCCATGATATCAATATGAAACCAATCGGCATCCGATTGATTGATCATTTCGACGTCTTTTTGAACGTTCGCAAAATCGCAAGAAAGCATGGAAGGGGCTACAATTACAGACATGATGTTTTTTGAGTGCAAATGTAGCGAAACTCAACTTTTTTGGCGCAATATTTTGAGGTATTCTTCATCGCGACCGTAAATGTCGAGGTGTACCACCATGCGTTTTTGATCGCGTACGACACTCACGTAATCAATATAAATTGGAATAGGTTCCACTAGTTTTATGGCGTAGTTAAAATCAGTACCACGGGCCAGAATGCTATCAAGCGAGT
>JBNKGN010000156.1:0-7688 GCA_050289845.1 Crocinitomicaceae bacterium
CAAAACGGAACAATGGTATGGCAATACAATGCAGGACCAACAAAAGCGTTCCGCTACGAATGTGATCACCCTGGAATAATAGCATTGTTAGGAGCGGATCCATGCGGTTTGTTGTCTGTCGATGATAAAACATTGGACCAATTGAATTTTTACCCAAATCCTTCGAATACAGGTGTGTTCAACATCGACGGGGTAAATACAACGGATCAGGATGTAACAATTTCTGTCGTTAATATGGTTGGAGCAGTCGTTCTGGAAGTAAAAAACGTCCAATCGATCGATCTTTCGAAAATGCCCGATGGTGTGTATTCAGCGATTTTAAACTTTGACGATCGACGCGTGATTACGAAGAAATTAACCCTTGTAAGATAATCGATTGAAATATAGTTATCTATTCGTAGTATTTGTAGCGTTTTGTTGTGGGAAGAGCAACGAAGCACGCGCGCAGTCTGATTTTTACAGCTTGGAGCATATGCCCGAAATTCGATTGTATTTTGAACAGCCGAATTGGGACTTTTTGTTAGACAGTTTGTATTTAATCGGAAGCGAATCACGTTTGGGAGGAGATGTCACTATTGATGGCGTCTCCTATTCCAATGTTGGCGTGCGTTACAAAGGCTATAGTTCCTACAGTTCCAGTCGCGATAAAAATCCGTTTAACATTGACCTAGATTATGCCTTTCCGAATCAAAACCATCAGGGCGTAAAGAAAATCAAGCTAAGCAACGTTATTCAGGATCCTTCTTTTGTCCGAGAAGTACTTTCGTACGAAATAGCCCGTAAATACATGCCCGCTTCGCAAGCGAACTTTGCCAACGTCTATGTCAACGATACCTTAATTGGTGTTTACACGAACGTGGAGGCTGTAGATGATGCTTTTCTGGCAACGCATTTTAATTCCACCGAAAACACATTTGTGAAGTGCAATCCCGAAACCATTGATCTTAACGGAGGAAATGCCAATTTGAGCAATAGTCCAGGAACCGATCTTTCGGATTACGAATCACTGTATGATATGAAATCTTCAGGCGATCGCGATTGGTTGAATTTGTACGAATTGATCGATGTCCTTAACGAAGATGTAGCTTCAATTGAATCGGTTCTAAATGTCGATCGGACACTTTGGATGCACGCGTTAAATTACGTGTTGATCAACTTTGATAGTTATGTCGGATATGCGCAAAACTACTATTTGTATCAGGACAACAATCTTCAGTTTCAACCTGTTTTGTGGGATATGAATATGTCTTTCGCAAGTTATCGCTTGAGCGACGATTCCGAAAATTGGGATGGTTTTACAATTGATGAAGCCAAAACGATCGACCCATTACAACATTACCATAGCTTTTCGGTTCATGAGCGACCATTGCTTCGGAATCTTTTCGAAAATCCAAGCTACCGCAGAATGTACCTTGCCCATATAAAAACAATTGTTGAGGAGAATTTGACGACACAAGATTATTACGACAGAGCAATGTATATGCAATCAATCGTTGATGCAAGTGTTTACATCGATTCCAATAAGTTCTATGGATACGACGATTTTTTAACCAACCTTGATACAACGGTCAACGATTTGGTGGATTATCCGGGAATCAAAGATTTAATGGAGGGGCGTTCTTCATACCTATTGAATTACGCTGGAATGGATGATGCTCCTGAACTGACGGATCTGATTGAAAATTCTCCAAGCGGTCAATCCCATGAAGACCTTTGGGTTTCAGTAAAGGTCAATTCAACACTTCCTACCCACGTATACTTCGCGTATCGTGAAAATGCAACAGATCGTTTTGAGGTCGTTGTTATGTTTGATGACGGTGCGCACGGAGACGCAGCAACCAACGATAGCGTGTATGGCGTGTATTTCTCCAATCCTTCGCCGTATATGCAGTATTATATCTACGCAGAGAATGATTCTGCAGGAGTATTTGCTCCTGAAAGAGCTGCTTACGAATTTTACGAGCTCAATCTAAGAAAGTCGAAAGCGGACATTGCAATCAATGAAGTAATGCTCAATAATGAGGTTATCGGAGATGATTTCGATGAATTGGATGCCTGGTTGGAACTCTTTGTTTCTGGGAGTTCAACGTTCGATTTAACGGAGATTCAACTTTCTGTAAATCAAGAAATACCCTGGTCGCTTCCAAATTATGCGGTAGGTCCGAATTCCTATTATTTGATTTGGCTCGATGCTGATAGCACGCAAGGAAGTAATCATGCTCCATTCAACGTATCTGCTGGGGATACGGTCTTCTTGCGGAATGCCGATGGAACTGTAATCGATTCGACCATTGTATTGGCCTATAATGGAGTCACATCTTACGCTCGGTATCCAAATGGTTCGGGTGAATTTAAAGAAGTAACACCGACGCCTAAAAACGAAAACATGGATGCCACTCAAGCACTTTTTACCGAGGCAATTTTTGTCTACCCAAATCCGGCTTCCAATGAAGTAACGGTGCGATTGAATACCGACAAAGCCACACTGTCAATTCTAGGAATGGATGGGAAGGTCATACTCTCGGATCTTCAATTATTTCAAGGAGATAACTTCGTTAATACATCAGCATTAGCGGAAGGAATTTATTTAATACGTGTGGACGAAGAAAACCAAGAAACAATAATACGCTTAGCGATTAACAAATAATACAATCAAAATGAAACAATTACTTCTACTATCAATGCTTGCCACTAGCTCTGTCTTTGCGCAAACATTTACGAATTATACCTCGGCAGATGGATTATTAAGTGATAATGTCAACTGTTTGGATGTGGCATCAGGAGATGTTCTTTGGTTTGGAACACAAAATGGCGTGTCTGTTTTTGACGGTTCTACCTGGACAGATCATACAGTGGCACTTGATTCTGGATTGGCGAATAATACAATTCAAGCGATTTGCGTAACGAGTGCAGGAGACGTTTGGGTAGGAACTGATTTTGGGGCGTCTTACTTTGATGGAAATAGCTGGACCACTTTCACCACGGCAGATGGTTTGGGGAACAATCAAATCAAATGCATCGAAGAAGATGCACAGGGAGATATCTGGTTTGGAACGAATACAGGAGTGTCGGAATTCAATGGGGCGACTTGGATGACACTCGGTACTGGAGATGGATTGCCTTTTGGAGGTGTGACCGCCATTGCTTTTCAATCGAACGGAGATGTTTGGCTCGGTTCAGGTTTGGGTGGAATTATGGTGTACGATGGCACGAATTTAACGCCGATTACCAGTGCCAATGATGGACTTGTTGACGATCGTGTTCGTGCGTTACTTTTCGATTTACAGGATCAGCGATGGGTAGGGACTTCGAAAGGGATTTCTGTCTTTGACAATACCAATTTGTTGTCCACCAATTATACGCGTATTTACACGATGCCCGCGCCAGATACGTTGAATCCGATTGAGGATATTGCAATGGACAATTCAGGGAATATTTGGGTGGGCGTTTACGTCGATTATTTGGTCACTGAAGGCGGTGTTTGCGCTTTCGATGGAACTGATTGGACAGAATATCACGTCTCCGACGGTTTGGTAGGTCCTGTGATTCGTGCCTTGACAGTCGATAGTCAAAATAATATCTGGATTGCCACCAGTACAGGTGTGAGCAAGTTGTCCGATCATCAGGTGGCGTTGAACGAAGCGAATGACGATACATGGTTTGTTGGACCAAATCCAAGTGAAGGTGTGTTTCAAATTACTCTAAAAACACCATTAGAAATCACTTCTTATGTAAATGTATTTTCATCGGATATGCGTTTGGTAAAAAGTGAAGTGTTGACAGCAGGAGCAAAGACCTTGGAAGTGTCAATAGAAACAGAACAATCGGGTATTTATTTCGTGACTTTGGGTGAAGCAGTACAGCGGATTGTGAAGTTGTAAAAAAACGAGAACGCCCTAATAAAGCTGGTTATTAGGGCGTTTTGTATTTCAAATCAAAGGGTCGAACAGTACTTATACCGCAATATTGTGTTCGCGAAGTGCATCGTTCAACGAAGTTTTTAAATCGGTACTCGCTTTACGCTTTCCAATAATAAGTGCGCAAGGAACATTGTACGATCCTGCAGGAAACTCCTTGGTGTAAGATCCAGGGATGACCACACTTCGCTCGGGAACATATCCCTTAATTTCTACGGGTGTTTCTCCAGTGACATCAATAATCTTGGTGGACTTCGTTAAAACGACATTGGCACCGAGAACGGCCTCTTTTCCAACGCGAACGCCTTCTACAACGATACAGCGCGAACCAATAAAAGCGCCATCTTCAATAACAACAGGAGCCGCTTGAAGAGGTTCAAGAACACCACCGATCCCCACGCCACCACTCAAATGTACGTCTTTTCCAATCTGAGCGCACGATCCAACTGTTGCCCAGGTATCTACCATTGTTCCTGAGTCAACGTAAGCTCCGATATTAATATACGAAGGCATCATAATTACACCAGGTGCCACATAAGCACCGTAGCGGGCAATCGCGTGTGGTACAACGCGCACACCCAATTCTTTGTAATTTTTCTTGAGGGCCATTTTATCGTGAAATTCGAACGGTCCCACTTCAATAGTTTCCATTTTTCGAATTGGGAAATACAGAACTACGGCTTTCTTTACCCACTCGTTTACCTGCCATTCGCCCGAATCAGTTGGCTCAGCCACACGTAAAATTCCTTTATCAATATCTTCAATCACGTGTTCGATAGTGCGAATCACTTCTGGATCTTGAAGCAATTCTCTGTTTTCCCACGCATTTTCTATAATAGATCTCATACTGTCGATTTTCGACAAAAATACGAATGTCTCTGTAACTCGGGGGCAATTTCGAGACAAGTGAACAGGAAATCCGTTTGAAATTAAACGTAGCGGTATATTTCCACCCATCAAATCGGCTATCTTTGCAACATGTCAAAAATTATCGCGATTGATTTCGGTTTAAAAAGAACGGGCCTCGCCATCAGTGACGAAGGGAAGATGTTTGCTTTTGGTTTGGATACGGTACCTTCAGAATCGTTGATGGATCGTCTCATCGAGTTGGTAACAACGGAAAAAGTCGAAGGAATGGTGATCGGTTTGCCCAAACGGATGAACAATGAAGATACGCACATCACCCAAAACGTTTATTTGTTAAAAGAGGCCTTGGAAAAGCAATTTCCCCTGGTGATGATTCATTTACTCGACGAACGCTTTACTTCCAAAATGGCATCGAACGCAATGCACACTGCTGGAGCATCTCAAAAACAGAAACGCGAAAAAGGATTGATTGACAAAGTTTCAGCGACGATAATACTGCAATCCTTTCTAGAGCAGGCTTGATCTGTATACATACAAGCGAAAATAGGAGTGAAATACCCTACGTTAAAGTAGATTCTGTTAATTTTGTAGTTCATTAAAGTGTTATGATATTACCCGTTGTTGCTTATGGTGATCCGCTACTAAAGAAGGAATCGCAAGAAATAGATCAAAATTATCCCGACTTGAAAAAGTTGATCGAGGATATGTATGAAACGATGTACCAGGCCTCAGGCGTTGGACTTGCCGCACCGCAAATAGGGAAGGGCATCCGATTGTTTATTGTGGATGGAACCTCTTTTGCCGAAGATGCTGATGAAGATCCGAAAGCGAAAGGGATGGAGGATTTTAAGAAAGTCTTCATCAATCCAATCATCGAAGAAGAGTCGGGCGAGAAGTGGGGATTTGCCGAAGGTTGTTTGTCTATTCCAACAATCCGCGAGGAAGTGTTCCGCAAAGAAAAAGTAACGCTTTCCTATTACGATGAAAACTGGGAATTGCACGAAGAAGAATTTGAAGGATACAAAGCACGTATTATTCAACACGAATACGACCACCTGGAAGGTATTTTGTTTACAGATCACTTGTCTCCCCTGAAAAAGCGATTGCTAACGAAAAAACTACAAAATATCTCTAAAGGAGATGTAGAAGCCGATTATCGCATGAAATTTCCCTTAAAAAAGAAAGCACGATGAGAGTTATTTGGAGTACAATTTTACTTCTGTCATTATTGTTAGCATCCTGTGGCGGAGATTCGGAGGAGCGTTCAATGGATACGATCAAATCGGAAATAGAAAAGAAAGAGGAGAAAATTGCCGCGTTATCGACCAAGATTGAAAATGCGGACAAAATGGCGACAGAGAGTGACGAACTGATAGACTTGTTCCTTGAATTTTATCATACCTATCCAGAAGAAGAATACGCAGCAAGCTGTCTTTCAAAAGTACACATGATCTATTCTCGAACGGGAGAAGCGAAGAAAGCGGCAGCCTACGGAGATACCTTGTTGGCCAAATACCCAAAATTTGTAGATCGTTCGCAAATTATTGAGAGTCAAATTCAGATTTACGAAATGGCTATCCAACCGCGAGATATAGGAAAGATCCGTAGTTATTTGGAACTATGGCTAAAAGAAAACAAGAAAGCACCCAAGGAGAAGATTGAGGATATGGAGTACCATCTTAAATTCGTGAGTATGTCACTCGAGGACCGGATGCGAATGAATATGGAGTCCCTGGATTGACGCTGTTAACGATGTGTTAAAAATTGGAACCGTCAAAATTCTTGCACTATATTTGATATTGAAATTGTAAAACTTAAAACAACAGATATGAAAAAGGCATTATTATCATTAGCACTAATCTTCGTAGCATCAGCAGGTGCAGCAATTGCACAAGAAGTTGCACAAGGACCAAAAATTGAGTTCGAAAAAGAAGTGCATGATTACGGTACAATTAAAAATGGCGCCAACGGTGAGTGTACATTTGAATTCAAAAACACAGGAAATGCACCTTTGATCATTTCAAACGCGAAAGGATCTTGTGGATGTACAGTTCCATCTTGGCCAAAAGAGCCAATCGCACCAGGTGAAACTGCTTCAATTAAAGTGAAGTACGACACAAAACGTGCAGGAGCAATCAATAAAAGTGTAACAATCACTTCAAATGCAACAAACGAGCCTACGAAAGTGATTCGTATCAAAGGAAACGTTGAGGCTGCACCAGCACCAGCAACTCCTGTGAATCCAGCAGGACCTGCAAATAACTAAGAGATGAATAGAGTAGCGATACTCATATTGATACTTGTAAATTCCGCCCTTGTCTTTGGACAGGAGGCGGAATTTCATTTGGACGAAAAAGTGTTTAAATTCCCCAAAACGCAAGAAGGGGAAGTACTCGAACATTCGTTCACCATCACAAATACAGGAGATGCCCCGTTAATTATCTCCGATTATAAAGTTTCGTGTAATTGCACAAAAGCCATCCTTCCAACAGCGCCTATTGCGCCAGGAGATTCATTTGATCTCAAAGTTACTTTTGACACGAAAGGGAAATACGATTTTCAAGACAGAACAATCTATCTCGTTACCAATGCAAAACCAGTCATGCAGTCATTGCGATTCAAAGTACGCGTGATTCCTGCAGCACAGTAGTTATTTACCTATTTCTTTCATGCAACGCGCGGCGAGAACCGTACAACCAGGTTGATCCTTGTTGGCTTCATTAAAATTGGAGTACGTCATCATCACTTTGTACAAATAACAATCAGCGTATTCCTGAGTACTGCCTTTCAGTAGTTTCCGAATCTGTGGCTTGACTTTCGTGATATCTCGCTCTGCCTTCTTTATTTCAATGTCAGACCAATTGACATTTGTTCGATCACCTTTGTAGTGATAGGTGCCGCAAC
>JBNKGN010000157.1:0-7675 GCA_050289845.1 Crocinitomicaceae bacterium
ATCAAGTCCCTATTGGAATTTCCGCTCTAACGTAAATTTCCAATCAGACAACAACACGAAAAACAGTCTCGATCCAAACAATACGAATTACTTTAACAATACGCTTAATTCCGATATCAATTTAACACGTAATTTCCCTGGAAAACCCTTGCGAATTGGAACGAAACTTTCCTTACGCCAAAACTCTATCTCCCAAAACATTTCCCTTGCAAGCCCTGTTATCAACGCGAATATGACACGTATTTTCCCTTTCAAAAAGCTGGTGAAACCCGGAAAATCGAATGGATTTAAAGATATGGTCAAACAACTCTCGGTGACCTATAATTTTGAAGGAAAAAATCAGGCTTTGTTTGCCGATACGCTTTTGCGCGACGGAAACTGGGGAGGGATCAATGATCAATTTCAAAACGGGATCTCTCAAGACACGCGAATCCAAACGACGGCATCTCTATTCAAAAACACTTTAAAACTAACGCCTTCACTGACCTACGCCAATTTCATGAACTTCCAACAAATTTCGAAAAAGGCGCTACCGACGGATGAAATTGTAGTTGATACCTTGCAGCAATTTGGTATGGCGCATGATGTGCGGATAGACGCTTCCCTGACCACGGTGTTATACAGTTATTATCGCTTCGTTGGAAAGAACAAACCACTTCTAAGACACGTCCTCACACCCTCCGTTTCTTTCAGTTACCGCCCAAACTTGAATCCCGTAGATAACGTGATTACTTCAACTGACACGTTTTATTATTCACGCTTCGAAAACAGCTTGTATCGCATCGGATCCATTAAAGACCAGGCTTTGATCAATTTTGGATTTAACAACACGTTCGAACTGAAACGGAAATCGGACAAAGATACAGTGGACGGATTCAAGCGCACGCGAATTGTGGATGCATTGACGCTTCGAGGGTCTTACGATATTTTGGACTCCGTTACGCCACTTTCGGACATTGCCCTGAGTATGCGCGTAAGTCCTATTTCCTTTTTAAACATCGTAACGAATGCCAATTTCTCTCCCTACGGGTGGAATGACACAACAGGACTCACATTAACGGACTACGCGAAAAATACTGGACAAGGATTGGGACGTTTCACAAGTTTCAATGTCACAACCTCACTGACATTCGCTTCAAAAAAGAGCCGAGAACGCTTGAAGAATGCCGTAGACAATATCGAGCAAAATTGGAATGCTGATTTCAATTATTATTTCTTGCATCCTGAACAGTTTCTCGATTTCGAAATTCCGTGGAAAATGACGTTTTCGCATGTCTACACGATCAGTTCGAACCAAAGCATAAGCGCATTGAATCCAAAACGATTAAATCAAATCCAAACGTTGATGTTGCAAGCGGATGTTAGTTTCACAAAGCGTTGGAAGATCAGCACGCGAACGAATATGGATTTGGTGAATGCGAAAATTACAAATTCACGGGTTTCTCTGACCCGCAACATGCACTGTTGGATGTTGTCCTTTGACTGGACACCGATTGGACTTAACAAAAGCTTTGTGTTCTCGCTCCGATCTACGTCTCCGTTGCTTCAAGACATCCCAATCAATTTGCGAAAACCTCCTACATTTCTCTAATCTTTTGTATATTGGATCACTGTGATAGACTTCGATTTTTCTACTAACGACAAGCCTGAAAGCGGCAGTTTACTCATTTCGGAACCCTTTCTTTCGGATGATTATTTCTCGCGTTCCGTCATATACCTTTGTGATCATAACGAAGAAGGTAGTTTCGGTTTCGTGCTAAACAAATACATTGAAACAAATTTAACGGAGTCCATCAAAGGTTTTCCAACCATCGATTTTAAAGTCAGTCTGGGCGGTCCCGTCGACACCTCGAATCTTTATTACATTCACAATTTTGGCGATGCACTTCCGAACGCCCTTCCTGTTGGAAAAGAAATATCGATTGGCGGGAATTTCGAAGACATGAAAACCATGATTACTCAAATCCCAGGTCGCGCAAAAAATATTCGTTTCTTCATTGGGTACTCAGGTTGGACAAAAGGACAACTGGAAGAGGAATTGAAAGAAAAATCGTGGATCGTTTTAAACAATGTTCCTGCATCAGTAATTCTCAACACCGAAAACGAAGCGCTTTGGAAGGATCTAATGGAACGTCTCGGAGGAAAATTCAAATTGATGAGTCGCTTCCCCATCAATCCGTCCGACAATTAGCCCTTCATTTCATTAAAATACAAGTGGATTTCGCTAATTTTGGGGCATGAGTATTCAATCTCCCCTAGCGGAACGCATGCGTCCCAAAACATTGGACGATTATCGAGGTCAAGAGCATCTTTTGAAAGAAGGTGCTTCCTTGCGACGTGCGTTGGACTCAGGATTGATTCCCTCGATGATTTTTTGGGGACCTCCAGGTGTAGGGAAAACCACCTTGGCACATTTAATTGCCAATCATTTGAAGCGGCCCTTTCATCAGCTATCAGCAATTTCTTCTGGGGTTAAGGACGTGCGCGATGTTATTCAAAAAGTAGAGAGTGCAGGCATGTTCCAACAATCGGGAACTTTATTGTTCATTGACGAAATCCATCGCTTCTCGAAAGCACAGCAAGATTCCCTTTTGGGAGCTGTTGAAAAAGGAACGGTGACTTTGATTGGAGCCACGACGGAGAACCCTTCATTTGAGGTGATTTCAGCATTGCTCTCGCGCTGTCAGGTGTATACTTTGAACGGACACACGAAGGAATCACTGATGAGCATCCTGGAAAACGCGATCGAAGAAGATGTAGTGCTGAAAAAGAAGAAAATCAACCTCAAAGAAACAAACGCGCTTCTTGCAATTTCAGGCGGTGATGCACGAAAACTCTTAAATATTTTTGAGATTATTGTCGGTACATTTCGCGATCAAACCGAAATTGAAATAACAGACGAAGTCGTTCTAAATACCGCGCAACAAAGCGTGGCGATGTATGACAAAGATGGTGAACAGCATTACGACATCATCTCCGCGTTCATTAAGTCGATTCGAGGTAGTGATCCAAACGGTGCCATCTACTGGTTGGCACGAATGGTAGAAGGCGGAGAAGATCCGAAATTTATCGCGCGTCGATTGATTATCTCAGCATCCGAAGATATTGGACTTGCCAATCCGAATGCGATTTTGATCGCTACGAATTGTTTTCAGGCTGTTCAAGCTGTTGGCTGGCCCGAAGCTCGATTGATTCTGGCGCAGTGCACCATCTACCTTGCCAGTTCTCCGAAAGGAAATGCGTCCTATATGGCGATGAATCGTGCGCAGAAACTTGTGAAAGAAACAGGAAACCTTGGAGTCCCCTTGCCATTGAGAAATGCACCAACCAAACTGATGAAGGAATTGGGATACGGCGAAGGCTACAAATATTCACACGACTTTCCAGGGAATTTTGTCCAGCAAGACTTTTTACCCGAAGAAATTGCCGGCACGAACTTTTTCAAAGCAGGAAGCAGTGCCAAGGAGAAAGAAATCGAAACGAAAATCGCCGAATTGTGGGGCAAACGTTATTCAAAATAAATGGGCGCGAAAATCGGTTATTACATATTCATTCTCCCACTCTCCTACTTGCCATTACCTGTCTTGTATCTCTTCACGGATTTCTTTTTTGTACTGTTGATCACGATTGTACCTTATCGAAGAAAGGTCATCTTAGGGAATATTCAACGAAGCTTCCCTGATCGTTCCGATAAAGAGCACCGAAAAATCATGCGCCAATTTTATCGGCATTTCACCGACTTGCTGGCAGAAGGCGTAAAGAATTTAACCATTTCCGAAAAAGCCCTACTCAAACGATTCAAGGTGAAAAACCCTGAACTAATGGACACACTGTACCAGGAAAAACGCAATGTACTCTTGGTTTCAGGACATTTTAATAATTGGGAATGGTTGATCACCTCTCAAAATTTGCTCTTTCCACACCAGGCGTATGGGATTGGAATGCCGCTCTCCTCACAGTTCTGGCACAAAAAAATCAATGCACGGCGTGAACGTTTCGGGATGCGTGTTCTACATGCGAAAAACTATCGTGAAAAATTAGCGGAATTTCCAGACGAATTGAAATCAGTATTGGTGCTCTCCGATCAATCCCCAGGGAACTCTCTTAAAAGCTATTGGATGGATTTTCTCAACCAAAAGACAGCGGTTCTCTTTGGAACAGAGTTAATGGCCAATGACCTCGATTGGAGTGTAGTGTTTTTCGCCACCCGAAAAATTAAACGGGGCTATTACGAAATGGAGTTGGAATTGATCACCAAAACACCAAAATCATTACATTGGGGAGCAATTACGGAATCGCATACCCAAAAACTCGAAGCCGAAATTCGCAAAAAACCTGCGCAATGGTTGTGGTCGCACAAACGCTGGAAACGCGAGCAGCCAGAAGATCTTAACGCATTAAAAAAAGAACAATATGATCGCTTTCAAAAGCGTTACCGCTAGCGCCTTCTTTCTACTATTTTCCTTTCACGGGCACAGTCAGCTCTTTGCAAAGAAATACGTACGAAAAAATCGAGATGCTCCTATCATTGCTTATGCTGATTCAGGGATGTATGCGCGTGGGCTTTATGTCGATTCGAATTTCTTGTTTATCGGTAATTCAAACGGTGCCATTTACCGTTACGACGTCGAAAAACAAACTTCTGTACTGATTTCCAAATTCCCGAATTTTACGGAGGTTAGAGATATTGAAGCGTCCAACGGTTTTATCTACGGAATGCAAAGTGGAAACGATGGAAAACTGGTAAAAATCAGTGCTAAGGGACCCGTTGGATTCGTAGAACCTACAGAATGGAAAGGTGTTTTTTTAGATGCCATTGACTTTGAAGGTGACGTCGGTTTTTTAATGGGAGATCCCGTCGATGGATTGTTCACCCTTTATCATACGAAGAATGGCGGAAAGTCCTGGCAACGTTGTCTGGGCGAGGTTGAAGCCGCCACAGGAGAAGCGGGATTTGCCGCCAGTGGATCCAACGTCCGCGTAATGAACGACAGTACCTATTGCTTCATCTCAGGAGGCATGAGTAGTAATTTCTATAAGTCAACCGATAGCGGGGCGACGTGGACGAAAGTGCAACTTCCTTATTATCCTGACGAAACGATTGGTGCGTATTCCATGTGTTTCGCGGATGAAAATATTGGCGTGATTGTCGGTGGCGATTACAAACAACCTGAATTAAAAATGAACACTACGTACTTCACAAAAGACGGTGGAGCTACCTGGTACAACGCACAAACCCCTCCAGGAGGTTACCGTGCCTGCGTGTACTTTCACGATGGCATTTTCTACGCTTCTGGAAGAAACGGAATTGATTACTCTGAGAACAATGGTGAAGACTGGCTTCCATTTGCAGAAGGCACTTTTTTCGCAATGACCGTGATCAAAAACCAACTAATAGCGACCATGCAAAACGGACGCTTTCAATCGTTTAATCTGGTAGATCTATGAGCATTGTAACAAACGTCATTCAGGAAATTAAGCAGCAATTTGAAGCAGATGCAACAGGACATGATTGGTACCATATTGAACGCGTCTATCAATTGTCCATTTACTTGCAATCGAAAGAAGGGGGTGATTTGGAAATCATTCAATTGGCAGCACTTTTACACGATATTTCTGATCATAAATTTAACGGTGGCAAGCTGGATGAAGGAGGCAAAGTGGCTGCAGAAATCTTAGCGAAATTGAATTATCCAGCGGAGAAAATCGCCGATGTGACATATATTATAGATCATTTGAGTTACAAAGGCGCAAATACTGCAACTGAAATGCATTCTTTGGAAGGTCAAATCGTTCAGGATGCAGATCGTCTAGATGCCATTGGTGCCATAGGTATCGGAAGAACATTTGCGTATGGTGGTTTCAAGGGACAACCCATGCACGACCCTGAATTAACGCCAAAGCTACACGATTCCTTCGAGGAATACGCCACATCCAAAGGAACGACCATCAATCATTTCTACGAGAAATTGTTACTTTTGAAAGATCGCCTAAATACCAAAACGGCGAAAGAAATTGGCGAACAACGACATCAAATCATGCAGGACTTCCTGAACACATTTCTGCAAGAATGGCACTTTAATCCAAGCAATCAATTATGAAAAAGAAATTGGCATTAGGCGTTGACATTGGCGGAACGAATTCTGTTTTTGGTCTTTGCGACGAATTTGGAACGGTTTATTTTGAAGAATCGATTTCTACTGTTGACTGCACCACTCCCGAAGACTTGGTCGAAAAAATTTACAAACGCGTTAGTAATATTGGCTATGCAAATCATTTGCAAGGCATAGGAATTGGTGCGCCGAACGGCAATTATTTCTCTGGAACGATTGAATTTGCGCCCAATTTAAAATGGAAGGGAATTATTCCTCTTGCTCGACTATTTGAATACCGTTTCAAATGCAAAGCGATCTTAACCAACGACGCGAACGCTGCAGCCATCGGAGAAATGATCTACGGAAGTGCACGCGACCTTAAAGATTTCGTGGTAATAACCCTTGGAACAGGATTGGGAAGCGGTGTCGTTTCGAACGGTCAGTTGATCTACGGACACGACGGCTTTGCGGGTGAATATGGTCATATTCGTGTAATTCCAGAAGGTCGCAAATGTGGTTGTGGACGTTTGGGCTGTTTGGAAACGTACGTATCCGCGACAGGTGTTGTTCGCTCCATAACAGAATTAGATTCCCCGAACAAAGCTATTTCCAAGTTAATCGGGATGAAAGACGTTCATTCGGAAAACGTCTTTACGCTAGCGTCTGAAGGCGATGTTTTTGCTGGAGAAATTATCGAATACACCGCAAAAATTCTCGGAAACGCATTGGCAGACTTTGCTTGTTTTACCAGTCCTGCGGCATACATCTTATTTGGAGGGATTGCACAAAGTGGTCCAGGTTTTGCTAGTAAAGTGAAACAATACATGGAAGACAACCTCCTCAATATTTACAAGGATAAAATAGTTATTCGAATTTCCGATTTACACGATAAAAACGCCGCCGTTCTTGGTAGCAGTTCACTCGTTTGGAATGAATTACGTTAAAATATGAAAATTATCAGTTCCGTTTTGGGATGCTTTTTGATCGCATCTTCAAGCTTTTCTCAAATCAAAGCAATTCGTTCGGCTTCGGACAAAGCACAAAAAACATTTGACGTCTCTCAAGCTCCCCCTGTCTTTGCGTTTGATAAATTATCCTACGTAAACCCTTTCATTGGAACGGGCGGTCACGGACATACCTACCCTGGCGCCTCAGTGCCTTTTGGAATGATCCAACTTAGTCCAGACACCCGCTTCGACGGATGGGACGGATGCTCAGGGTATCACTACTCCGATGACCTTATATACGGCTTCAGTCATACGCACTTGAGTGGAACAGGTGTGAGCGATTACGGCGATTTGCTCGTTGTTCCTCAAAACGGTTCCCCAAAATTGGATCCTGGTTATAGCTCCGAAAAGGGATACGGCGCTCATTTTTCGCACGAGAATGAAACCGCCAGTCCAGGATTTTACAGTGTGCATTTGGACGAACCCGATATTGACGTTCGGCTATCTGTTACGCAACGCGCAGGGATTCATGAATACACCTTCAATAACGACGCTGGCAAGAAATTTCTACTCATCGATTTGGATCACCGAGACCGCTTGTTGTCAAGTGATATGGTGGTTGAAGGAAAAAAC
>JBNKGN010000158.1:0-7614 GCA_050289845.1 Crocinitomicaceae bacterium
CATAAACGCCAAATCGCGGATGTGTTTTACGCCGGCATCTTGTACTTCCGCCATTTTGTCGCCTCCCCAAAACCGAAATTGCACCGATGGATCCTCTTCTAAAATAGCTTGCATCAAATTACTTCCATGCAAATCACCAGAAGCTTCTCCTGCAACAACGTATAATTTCGTTGCCATTTTACATGAAAAATTTGATGTAAATAATGTACGGACCAAAGAGCAGCGATCCTAAAATAACCCCCATTGCAGCGTCATAACGTTCTTTGTTCAAAAAGCGGTAGAACCACGCCAAATTGACAATTATAGATAACGTCAAGCATTTAATTTGCGGTTGATAAAAATGAACAAATTGTCGCCACATGTAATCAAACGTATAGCCTTGATATGCCGCCCATAAATAGATCACCAAAGGCAATACGAGAAACGGTGTAACGATTCCGAACAACAATCCCAACGTGTGATCTTTTGACCATTTTCTTAAATTCATAAATCCCAATTTTGCAATGTTTCCATTGCGGTATAACTTGTCATATCAAATTGAGTGGGCACCACTGTCGCAAATCCTTCGGCAATCCAATGGAGGTCGGTATCGTCTGCAATATCTGCATCAATAAAATCTCCTGTGAGCCAATAATACGGTTTTCCAAACTGATCCTTTCGACTGTCAAAACGATCGGCCCAATACGCATGCCCTTGACGACACACTTTAATTCCTTTCAACGCTCCTTTATCCATCGAGGGGATATTTACATTCAGGCAAATCCCCTTTTCCATCCCGTTCGCTAAGACTTTAGAAACAACGGACTTGACAACCTCCATTGCATTCGAAAAATCCGCATCAGAATCGTACGAATCAAGCGAAAAACCAATCGACGGAATTCCCTCCATTGCTCCTTCAACAGCAGCAGACATCGTACCTGAGTAGAGCACATTCGTTGCTGTATTGGCACCGTGATTAATTCCAGAAACCAACAAGTCTGGTTTGCGTTTTAACACTTCGTAAATCCCCAACTTCACGCAATCCACAGGCGTACCAGAACAAGCTAGTGCCTGCGTATCGGGATACAAATCTGTTGGATTAAGCCGTAAAGGATCGTTGATAGTAATCGCATGTCCCATACCTGATTGTGGAGAATCTGGAGCGATTACGACAACATCACCGAAAGCCCGCACAGCTTCAAACAACGAACGAATTCCTTTCGCAGAAATACCATCATCATTTGTCACTAAAATTAACGGTCGCTTTGCACTCATATAAATAGTTAATTCTATTTGCTGCGAAAGTAACGAATCTTACGATAATCTTTGATATGAAAGGATGGGTATTCGAAAGGATTTCACTATTTTTGCCTGACTTCACAGAGGGCTTTTCGATGACAACATCTGAATTAATTCAAATAGTAAGCAATATCACCAACGAGAACATTTCTAATGTCAAGAAATACGTTGGAAAGTTGAGCGAGACACAACTCACTTGGCGTCCGAATCCTGGTGTTTGGAGTGTTAGTGAAGTTCTTGCACATTTGAATGAATACGCGAATTTTTACCACCCAACGATTCAACGAAGAATTGACACAACACGTTTTACGTCGACCAAGGAAGCTTTTGTAAGTTCTCCACTTGGACGTTCTGCCTGGAAATCGATGAAGTTAGGCAACGCGAAAAATGTGAAGAGAAAATTCAAAGCTCCGAAAGATTACAATCCAACCTACGATGCCCAATTGGTCACTGGTGACGAATTTCCGACATTCTTAAAATCGCAAGAGGTATTGCTTTCCCTATTTGAGAAAGCCCAGACGGTCAATATGCGTCGAGTGAAAGTACCTATTTCGATCTCAAAAATCGTGCGTCTGCGTTTGGGAGATGCCTTGTTATTTGTTGTTTATCACAACCAACGTCACGTGCAACAGATCATCAATTTGGTAACCCATAAAAACTTCCCCAAAAAATAATGGATCACGGATATTGCTACGTCAGCGTTTCACCAGTTCGATCAGAAGCTAAAGATCAGAGTGAAATCGTTACGCAGTTACTCTTCGGTGAAATGGTCGACATTTTGGAAATTTCCATTCCATGGATGAAAATTCAATCCCTTGCAGACGGTTACGAAGGTTGGGTCGACCACAAACATTTGAAAAAACTAAGTTCAAAAGAATTGCGCCGTTGGTCGGACGGTCTCGACTTTTCCACCAACAGAGAACGCATGTTACAAACTCCCTGGGGAAAACAGTGGATTTGTCGTGGATCATTTGTACCGGCGCTTGAAAATGCTTTTAACATTGGAAACGACCATTTCGCATGGTTGGAACCTGCCGCCCCTTCTTTTGATTCGATTTGGGACTGCGCAGAATCGTATGTGAACACCCCGTACTTGTGGGGCGGAAAATCGCCTTTTGGAATTGATTGTTCTGGGTACACACAAGCGGTTTTTCGGTTTTTCGGAATCAATCTACCGCGCGATGCCAGCCAGCAGGTCATCGAAGGAACGGAAGTAACTTTTGACTCATTAGAAACAGGCGATTTGGCTTTTTTCCAAAATGATGCCGGAAAAATCATACACGTTGGAATCGTTGATGATCAAGGGCACATTTTACATGCAAGTGGTCATGTACGCAAAGATATGCTAACACCAGAAGGTATTGTTCACAGTGAATCTGGAATTCTAACACACAAACTTGCGGCGATCAAACGATGGTAAAAGTCCCTATTGGGAGAATTAAACGATATTTGTACAAAACCGAAAACTATGAAGATATTAATCACCGGAGGCGCAGGATTTATTGGAAGTAACTTAGCCAAACGCTTGGTAAGTGATGGACATCATGTGGTGGTCTTGGATAGCTTGCTACGTGGTAATAAACTTGATAAAGACACTTTTGAGAAGATCGATTTTGTACATGGAGATGTACGCAATCAAGAAACAGTCACCAATGCCTCGAAAGGATGTGATTTAATCTTTCATTTTGCAGCCGTTCTGGGGGTTGATATCGTCGCGGACAATCCTGTTGAGACAATGGATGTCGAGGTAATCGGAACGCGCAATGTCGTCATGGCTGCTGAAATTAACAACATTAAGAAAATCATGTACGCCTCGACGAGTGGTATTTACGGTCATTCGGCTATAGAAAATGCACTTACGGAAGAAGTTTTGGTAGATCCAAGAACTTCGTATGCGATGGCGAAGCGTTACAACGAAATTTATTTGGCTTCCCACTATGAAGAAAAAGGGTTGGACGTGGTTTCCCTTCGCTTTTTTAATGTTTATGGCTGGAATCAAGATACGCGCATGGTGATTCCGTTGTTCTTCGAGCAAGCAATGGCCGGTGATAATATCACAGTGTTCGGAACAGGAAAACAAACGCGTGATTTCACCTACATCGACGATACCGTAGAAGCGTGTATTCGTTTAATGGGTGTAAAAGGCTGTCACATCGTGAATATTGCCAATGAAACCGAATGGTGCATCCTTGATGTCGCCGAACAAATCAAAGAAATTACAGGATCTTCTTCGGAGATTTCCTTTATAGAGGCACCTAAGAAACGTTACGACTACGAAGTGGAACGTCGTGTAGGAAGCTCAAAAAAATTGCTACATCTTACTAATTACAAACCGGATACTACACTTAAAGAAGGATTGTCTAAAATTTATCAATGCAACTACAATTAGAATGGATACCGTAATTTTTGATCTTATTGAACGTGAAAAACAGCGTCAACTTCACGGAATTGAATTAATCGCCTCAGAAAATTTCGTGAGCGATCAGGTGATGCAAGCGATGGGAAGTGTACTCACCAACAAATACGCCGAAGGACTTCCTGGAAAGCGTTATTACGGTGGGTGTGAAGTTGTGGACGAAGTGGAAAACCTCGCGATTGACCGTTTGAAACAACTTTTCGGAGCGGAATGGGCGAACGTACAACCCCATTCGGGTGCACAGGCGAATGCAGCCGTGCTACTTGCGTGTTTACAGCCTGGCGATAAAATCTTAGGATTTGATTTGTCTCATGGTGGGCATTTAACGCATGGTTCTCCCGTAAATTTCTCCGGAAAACTCTATGAACCGCATTTTTACGGAGTCAACAAAGAAACGGGTCGCGTTGATTACGACATGTTAGAAGAAGTTGCCAAGCGCGAACGTCCAAAATTGATTATCTGCGGTGCATCAGCATACAGCCGCGATTGGGATTATGTGCGCATCCGTGCGGTTGCCGATGAAATTGGCGCGTTGGTTCTTGCCGACATTTCACATCCCGCAGGATTGATTGCCACAGGATTGCTTTCCGATCCTTTGAAACATTGTCATATCGTAACCACAACAACGCACAAAACCTTGCGAGGTCCTCGTGGTGGTGTGATTATGATGGGTAAGAACTTCGACAATCCTTTCGGGTTGAAATGGAACAACGGAAATCCCAAATCGATGGCGGCTTTATTAGACGCAGCAGTATTCCCAGGAACACAAGGGGGCCCTCTTGAGCACGTAATTGCTGCAAAAGCAGTCGCATTTGGAGAAGCGCTTTCTGACGGATATAAAAAATACACTGCTCAGGTGAAAGAAAATGCCGCAGCTATGGCCGATGCACTTGTTGCAAAAGGATATTCGATTATCTCTGGAGGTACAGACAATCACTCTATGTTGATTGATCTTCGGTCAAAAGGCGTAACTGGGAAAGATGCGGAAAATGCACTTGTATTGGCCGATATCACCGTGAATAAAAACATGGTTCCTTTCGATACTGAGTCCCCTTTTGTAACCTCAGGAATCCGCGTTGGAACCTCAGCAATCACCACTCGTGGAATGAAAACAGCGGAAATGGCGACTATCGTAGACTTGATGGATCGTGTCATTACCAACAGCAGCGACGCAGAAGTATTGGCAGCCGTTAAAAAGGAAGTCAACGAATTGATGGGACACCGTCCTTTGTTTACCTGGTAGGCAACGATAAAAAATAATTAGAAAGCGGTGGTTTGCGAAAGTGAATCACCGTTTTTTTGTACTTAATATTGTACGACAATTTCCGTCGGAACACTGTGAATTCCTTCTGTGGTGATGTACTTAATTGCGTAGGTGTATTTCTCCCCCAAACGAACATCTTTGTCAAAGTATTGCGTTACGGAAGGATCATTAATCGATTTGAAAAACGTTGTCTTATCGTTTCCTTTTGAGCGAAGCGGGTATACAAAAAATGTAATTGTGTTAATGCAGGAGCATCCTCCATCGATTCTCGAAGATAAATTCCGCACTACCCTTCAAAAAGAACTCCCGAAATTTGCGGAGAAAATGAAGGAGAAACACAATAAGCACATTAGTAAAAGAAAATGAGTTCCGTTTCTCCTCTACATCAATTCGAGAAATGAAAGGAATGTCAAGATGCATCCCAAAAAACTCCCAGTTCTCAAAAAAAGTCCTTAATTTCAACTATGAATACGAAAAATTTCATTCTCAAAGCCATTCTGTTTTTGTCCGTTGCGGCACTTGCCTTTTGGGGCACCTCCTATCTTTTATCCAAGTTACTAAAATAAGAGCCGTGAACTATGGGACTACTTGGAGGCTCCGCATCGAGTGGGATGCATCAAAACTATAAGCAGAACAAAAATCTCGGTAATCGAAAAAAACCGCTTAAAGACCGCATCAAAGGGTACGAAACAAAAAGCAATGGAGCTAAGGTTCATGACAAAAAAATGTCGCCAGAAGCATATGCCGAATTCCACCAAAAACTAATCGCCAATAAAAAAAAGGATCAACGCCGTGTCATTCTAGCATTCGTTGTTATTGGAATTACAGCCGTAATCGCTTTTTCATACTTGAAATCCTGGTTGGGGATCTAACAAGAAGTAATTCATGTGGTCCATTGAGATCATCCAATCGTGAGCTGCTCTTTGCTTATTTGGCGTAAAATCCTCCCCCTTGCCCCCTCCAAAGGGGGAACTAATCTTTTTTCACCATAAACGAATCGCCAATAAAAAAAAGGATCAACGCCGTGTCATTTTAGCGTTCGTTGTTATTGGAATTACAGCGGTAATCGCTTTTTCATACTTGAAATCCTGGTTGGGGATCTAACAAGAAGAATTCATGTGGTCCATTGAGATTATCCAATCGTGAGATGCTCTTTGCTTATTTTGGCAAACTCCTCCCCCTTGCCCCCTCCAAAGGGGGAACTAATCTTTACGTAGCGCTTTGCTTGCGAATCACCTTCCAGAATAATTTTGGCAAAAACCGTTTTAAGGTCACAGCTTTGATCTCCTTATTTCCGATCAAGACCTCGCGTTTATTCTTTGAAACAGCTGCAATCAATTGGCGCGCACATTCTTCCGCAGGCATCCCTGTAGCTTGATTGTGGTCCATTTCACCGTGTTTCTCCCCAGATTGATTCAAGGCATTCACGGAAATATTTGTGTTGATTTTCCCAGGACAAGCAATCGTTACTTTGATATTGTTTTTCTCCTCCTCCAACATTAAACTTTCGTAAAAACCATGAAGCGCGTGTTTCGAAGCACTGTATGCACTTCGCAAAAAGAAGCCAAATTTCCCAGCAATGCTCGAAATAACGAGAAAATGTCCCGACTGTTGTTTTTGGAAATAAGGAAGTACCGCTTTTGCCAATGCAATGTTTCCGAAATAATTCACTTCCATTATGCGGCGATCCACTTCCATAGGAGTTTCATGAGCTTCCGAACGTTGCGACATTCCACCGTTATTGACAAGAACATCGATCCCCCCCATCCTATCGACAACCGTCTTCACTTTGGACTCAAAATCCTTCGAATCCTCCAAGTCAAGCGGCAGTACCAGATGATTTTCTGGATGCGGTAAGGATTGCTGTAACTCCTTCAACGTCGTTTCATTTCGCGCTGAGAGTACCAAACGAGCACCTTCCTTTGCCAATTGTTCTGCCAATGCCTTACCAATTCCCGAGGAAGCACCGGTAATCCAAATAACTTTATTCTGATACGTCATAGTCGAAAAAAAAATCCCGCCCCAAAATTGGAACGGGAAATTCAAAAGTATTTTTTATTCTAAAGATCGTCTGGAAGCTCAACTTCCTTCAACGCTTTTTGTTTTGGTTTCAATTGGTCGATAAAAACGATTTTAAATTTATCGCCTTCAGAAGTGTAAATCATTTCAGAAATTCCGTTGATGATTTCTGGTTGCGCTTTCTTTGAGTTGTAGAATTTCGCATCCATCAATTCGTACGTATCGTCGTCAAATTGTAAAAACACAGAAACAATTTTGCCGTTTTCTACGCGTACTTTTCCAAGCACACAGCGTGAGCCTCCATCTTCAAAAAAACTAACATACACATGACGGTGCATGTCATCTGAAACGGAATACGCTCCGCGATCATCAAACGCTTTCTGTAAACGGATAAAACAATCCTGAGAAAATGCTGAAGACGCCATAAACACTCCGAAAAATAAAAACAGTATTCCTTTTTTCATATTTAGCATTTTATTGAGCAGGGCTCAAGTTTTCAAATATAGCAAGTTTGATTTAATATTTTGTCCCCTGCTATTTAATTTGTTTAATTTGTGACAAAATCAATTCGATGGCTAAAAATCAAATAGCAGACCAATTTTCCCAAGCTTTGGAAATTTTGCAAAAATTTAACACA
>JBNKGN010000159.1:0-7583 GCA_050289845.1 Crocinitomicaceae bacterium
GATTTCGAATACTTTTCAAGGAATCGTTGTTAATAATTTCGGAAAGATTTTCACCGTCCCTACGATCGCTGATATCCCCTGTCAATACGAGAATCCGAGCTGCATGTTGCTCTGAAATATCCATTAAAACACCTTCATCGTCCAAGTAAAACGATTCTCCGTAGCGATTAAAGATGCGCGCAATGGGTTTTCGTGTGGTAATATCAATCTTCCAGTGCCCTCCTAGCTTGCGAAACACCTTTACTTTTTTGACTTGTGAAATTGCCCGAAGGTAGTTTTCAATGCCTTCAACATTTAAATCACCAGCCAACACACCCTTATGCCAAAGTTGATGGAACTCCAAATCCTCCAACACTTCTTGTTCGGTCAAAAAATGCGCTTCTCCCTCAACATGGATTTTAATTTCAGGTGTAGTTAAAACGATCGAATCCTGCGCTTTTTGCGTAAGATACAAGAGAATAACGATCCCCAAAAGGAATACTGACCACACCGTTATTTTGATCCATCTCTTCATTGCGTCAACGCTTCTTTTAATGGTGTCACTATGCGATCAATATCTCCTGCTCCAATGGTCAATATCACGCCCTCACGATACGTCCCAATCGTTTCCACAGCAACTTGCGGCAAAAGCAATCGTTTGTCTGCAAGTCTAACTGCTTCCAACAATGCATCACTCGTTACACCAGAAATCGGCTCTTCTCTCGCAGGATAAATAGGCAATAACACCACTTCGTCCAAACGGCTCAATTGTTCGGAAAATCCATCGAAAAAATCGCGGGTTCGTGAAAATAAATGCGGCTGAAAAATACCTGTTACGCGTTTTCCTGGATACAACAAACGCACCGAATCGATCAGTGCTTTAATTTCTGTAGGATGATGCGCGTAATCGTCGATGTAAATCAACTCTGGCGTGCGCACATGATACTCAAAGCGGCGTTTTACCCCTTTAAAAGTCTTCAATCCATGGCGGACTTCGGATTCTGTCAATCCAATAAACTCACACAGCGCGAGACAAGCGATTGCATTTTCGGCATTATGAACACCTGGCACTCCAAGCCGAACCTCTTTCCAGATTCCCGTTGGCGTGTGAACGTCCAGTTGGAAAAAACCTCCTTCGAACGTAATGTTTTCTCCGCGGTAATCCGCCACGACATTCACGCCATAACTGACAGCATTTGGATGCTCCAGATTTACATCCGCATGTCGAATCAAACGACCTCGAGGATCAATTTTCTTCACATACTCTTGAAAGCCTTCGAGAAAAACATCCGTGCTTCCATAAATATCCAAATGATCTGCATCGGTTGAAGTCACAATGGAAGCGAAGGGAGTCAACTGCAGAAATGAGCGATCAAATTCATCTGCTTCGACGACCGTCCATGGACTATCACCACTTACAAAATTAGAATTGAAATTAGAACTAATTCCCCCGAGGAATGCATTGCATTTTTGACTCGTTTCATTGAGAATATGTGCAAGCAAGGTACTAGTCGTTGTTTTTCCATGCGTTCCTGCCACCGCCAGCCCCTTGGAATTTTTCGTAATCATTCCCAAAACCTCTGCACGTTTTTTTACGGTATACCCCGCGTGAACAACATGCAACAATTCTCCAAAATTTTGTCGGATAGCAGGCGTATACACCACCAGGGTATTCGACGGGTCTCTGAACGCTTCCGGGAGCACAGGCCCAAAATCTTCGAAATGAATGGCTACCCCTTCCCGTTCGAGTGCATCCGTAAGTGCTGTAGGCGTTTTGTCATATCCCGCTACTTGCCACCCCAGGGAAATGAAATAGCGCGCCAAAGCTGACATCCCTATACCACCGACCCCAATAAAGTAGGCGCGATCAAATTGTGTTATTTCCTCTGATGTAGCTTTCACTTTCGTGCGATTTTTTCCAATTCGTCCACAATGGATTTGGTAGCATTTGGTTTTCCTAGTTCGGCGATATTTTCTTGCAACGAAGCGCATTTCACAGGATCGTTAATCAGTTCCAAGATTTGCGGAATCAGTACTTCCTTTGCCTCGATATCTTTTACCAAAATTGCCGCATCCTTTTGTACCAAAGCCATGGCATTTTTGGTTTGATGGTCTTCTGCAACGTTCGGAGAAGGCACCAAGATTACGGGCTTTTTCACCAGACACAATTCTGAAACGGAAATAGCACCAGCACGGGAAATCACTACATCCGCAATCGCATAGGCCAAATCCATTCGTGTGATGAACTGCACCATTTTGATCGCCCCCAAATCGGCATCTTTCAATTGCGCCATTAAATTTTCGTGGTACAGTTTACCGCATTGCCAAATCACTTGCACTCCCGAAGACTTCAACGCTTCCAAATGTGCCACCACACTTTCGTTCAGGGTACGCGCCCCCAAACTTCCTCCAATGATCAATAACGTTTTCTTGTTTGGATCAAGCTGATAGAAAGCATACCCTTCCGCTTGTTTTCCGCCCGTTTCCACCATGTCTTTTCGCGTTGGATTACCTGTCATCACGATCGATTCCTTCGGAAAGACTTTCTCCAAACCTTCGTATGCCACGCAAATCACTTTCGCTTTTTTTGCAAGCAGTTTATTCGTCTTACCTGCAAACGCATTTTGCTCCTGCAAAGCCGTTGGGTACCCCAACATCGAAGCTGCTTTTAATGTAGGACCGCTGGCATATCCTCCAACACCTACCACCACTTCGGGATTGAATTTCTTTACGATTTTGCGTGCCTTCAGAACACTTTTAATAATCTTGAATGGCAACAAGAAGTTGGCGAGGCTCAATTTACGTTGCAAACCAACAATCTCCAACCCTTCGATCGGATAACCTGCAGCAGGCACCTTTTCCATTTCCATCTTGCCTGTTGCTCCAACAAATAAAATTTCAGCATCGGGATTTCGGCGTTTGATTTCATCCGCGATTGCAATTGCAGGAAAAATATGTCCTCCCGTTCCACCGCCTGATACTATTGCTCTTTTGATCATGTTATTCGGTTTCAATAATCATTTCGTTTTCATCCTCTTTCGCACCACCATTTGCCGCCAATTCTTGTCGGTAAGCGATACTTTGCACGATCCCAATGGACGCACACGTCATAATCATGGCGGAACCTCCCATGGCAAGTAGCGGCATATTTTGTCCCGTTACAGGAAACATTCCCGTGCAAACCAGCATATTTACAGCAGCCTGACTCAAGACCAGCACACCTATCCCCATACAAACATAAACTTCGAAGAGATTGTCTGAATTGAGACCAATGCGCATAATTCGGTAGAGCAGTATGAGATAAAGTAAAATCATAACTCCGGCAGAAATCGGTCCCATTTCCTCAACAAAACTCGCGTAGAAAAAATCGGCATAAGCTTCTGGTAGATATTCTTTCAATTGCCCGTCACCAATTCCCTGACCACCTGTTGGATGCTGAAACGATATTCGTCCATTGTAAATCGCATCAAGGGAATTCTGCACTTGCGCATTCTCTATGAGGTTTTCGTCATCACTTGTATGGTTGAAAATTCGGTTTTCCCATGTTTCCAATCGGGGCAAGATCCTTAAATCGGGGGCTGCTTTTTGAATCAATACAATAAACACAAACAAAGCCGCACCACCACCGATCAAGGTGAGAATCTTCATAAAAGGAACTTTCCCGATAAACATCAAGGTGAGACTAATTGCAAAAACCAGTGCTGCCGTGGAGAAATTATCTTTTACAATGAGCGCGCAAATAACAATAATAGGCGCAATGACAGGGAAAAATCCTTCCCGCCAATCGTGCATCAACTCTTTCTTCTTAACGAGTAATCGCGAAACATAAACGATCAAGGCTAATTTCGCGAAGTCGGAAGATTGAAAAGTCAATCCCACAAAAGGAATACGCACCCAGCGTCCGGCGTCATTGACACGCACACCAAAGAAGAACGTAAAGATCAACAGGGCGATTGCGAGGTAAAATCCAAATTTGGAAAGTCGGGACAAGTACTTGGGATCTCGCTTGTGAATCCAATACATGACACCGAGTCCAATGAGGACATACACAAAGTGCTTGAACAGGTATTTAAAAGGTGTACCTCCTTCTATCTTAACAAGAATAGGCACAAAACTGTAGACGCTCACTAATGAAAAAGCAAGCATCAACAAGGCAATAATCCAAATTACTTTGTCTCCTTTCAAATATGTTAACACACTTCTCACTGCTGTTATCCTCTAATAAATGCGTGTAATTGATCCATTTCTTTCAACGCAGTCGGACCTTCAGTTGTAAACAAAAATACGCGACGGGCATTTTCAAAAGATTGCAACAATTGCAATGCGCTTTGAAGATCTTGCGTTCCTGCCACCTTTTCGATACTGTGAATCTCTTCTGCGCTCAATTTCACATTTCCTTCGTCACTAACGATCACTGTTTCGATCGTATCAAGAACTTCTGGAAAGTATTTAACAGCACATTTAATCTGGCTTTGCTTCCCGATCCATACTACTGGAAAAGGGAAAGAAGCGATTACGGTGGACAAAGCATCGAAATGTGGATTTGCCCATGCAAAGACATCCATGCTTTTCCACTTACCCAGTGCTTGCATCGCATCTAGCGACCGCGCACGTTCCAAACCCTCTTTCCTTGCCTGGAGAAGATCGGCTTCCGTAATTGCGGTTTTCACTTTCTGCATAATTATAAGGCTCTTACTGCTTTTTTAAATTCGTTTCCACGCTCTTCGTAGTTTTCGAAAAGATCGAAGCTTGCACACGCTGGTGAAAGCAGCACCGTTTCGTCTTTACGTGCAAGGCGGTATCCGTATGCTACTGCCTCCATAGCAGAAGAAGCTTCGTAAATATCTGGAACAATTCCAGTAAAGGCCGCTTTGATTTTTTCGTTGTCTTTTCCGAGACATACAATGGCTTTCACTTTGTCGCGCACCAACTCTGTAAGTTCAGAATAGTCGTTGCCTTTATCGACACCGCCTACAATCCAAACTGTCGGTTGCTCCATACTCTCCAATGCAAACCAAGTAGAATTAATATTGGTCGCTTTTGAGTCGTTAATAAATTCAATTCCGTGCACTTTGGCAACAAATT
Source organism: Crocinitomicaceae bacterium (assembly GCA_050289845.1). Taxonomy (GTDB): domain Bacteria; phylum Bacteroidota; class Bacteroidia; order Flavobacteriales_D; family Crocinitomicaceae; genus UBA4466. The sequence continues at coordinate 5,065 of JBNKGN010000159.1, forward strand.
CGAGACGGTGCTCTACGTTGACAAAGTCGCTGAGGCTTTCGCGCACAGATTCTTTTCGGATCTCCAAGATTCTAGACGCGATGCCAGAAGCCAAAGAGTTTTGGGCGTTGTGTTTGCCCTTAAGTGCTAAATCGTGAATGGACATAGTTAATTGATCGTTTATGTTTATTGTTATTTGTTGTTTGCTGTCTATAAACCCACCGACTGTTTGAGGTTCGGTAAGTGAAAAAGGCGCTTTTTGTGCCTTGATCGTAGTATTCTTCAGAATATCTGAAATGATGGGATCGTCATAATTGTAGATGAACCAATCGTTTGCTGTTTGATTTTGTGCGATACGAAACTTCGATGCCGCGTACTTTTCCATTTTGTATTCGTAGCGATCGAGATGATCAGGTGTGATGTTAAGCAATACCGCGATGTCCGCCTTAAACTCGTACATTCCATCCAATTGAAACGAACTCAACTCAAGCACATACCAATCAAAATTTTCCTGAGCAACCTGTTTCGCGAAACTCTCGCCTACATTCCCTGCGAGACCAACATTGATCCCTGCTTTTTTGAGGATATGATAGGTCAACATTGTTGTCGTCGTTTTCCCGTTACTTCCAGTTATGCAAATGGTTTTTGCTGTGTTGTAATAGCCTGCGAACTCAATTTCAGAAATCACTTTGATGCCTTTCGTACGCGCCTCCAAAATCAATGGTGCCGTATCTGGAATTCCAGGTGACTTAACAATTAAATCCGCTGCTAAAATTCGATCCTCAGAATGCATTTCTTGCTCGAAATCGACACCTAAATCCGTCAGTTTATCGGCGAAATTTGCTTTGATTTTACCGCGATCTGAAACAAAAACATTCCACCCCTGCTTCAACGCAAGAATTGCAGCGCCGACTCCACTTTCGCCGGCACCCAGAATGATCATATTTCGTTTTGATTCGCTCACTTTATCTTACCTTCAATGTTACAATGGTGATTACCGCCAGAAGAATTGCCACGATCCAAAATCTGGAAACAATTTTCGCCTCATGCAGCCCCTTTTTCTGATAGTGATGATGGAGTGGTGCCATGAGAAAAACCCGCCTACCAGCACCGTATTTCTTTTTGGTATACTTGAACCACCCCACTTGCATGATTACAGATAAGTTTTCAATCAAGAACACCCCGCAAAGAATCGGAATCAATAACTCTTTACGTATGGAAATTGCGAATACAGCGATAATCCCGCCGAGCGCCAAACTCCCTGTATCCCCCATAAAAACTTGTGCTGGAAAGGAATTGTACCAGAGAAATCCAATGCACGCCCCGACAAATGCGGAGATAAAAATCACCAGTTCTTCAGCATAAGGGATGTACATCACATCGAGATAATCGGCGAACTTCACATTGGTAGAAACATAGGCCAAGATCGCCAGGGCAATCCCGACTATTGCGGAAGTTCCTGTCGCCAGCCCATCCAAACCGTCTGTCATGTTGGCTCCGTTTGAAACGGCGATCACAATAAAAATTACCACAGGAATAAACAATAACCAACCGTATGTTCCCGCCCAATCACCGATCAACCAGTTATAATTAAACTCATTGTTTTTGATAAAAGGAATCGTCGTGGTCATGTCCTTGGTTCGAATCCACTTGGTGTTTTCGTGGGTATCATCATCGATATGCATATCTGTCACCAATTGTTCGTTCGCTTTCAATCGGTAATTGGTATCCACTTCCTTGTGAACTTGTGTGTCAGGATGGAAATAAAGAATACATCCAACGATTAATCCAACCCCTACTTGACCAACCACCTTAAAGCGCCCAGCCAATCCTTCTTTGTTCTTTTTAAATACTTTGATGTAATCATCAAGGAATCCGATTGCCCCGAGCCACACTGTAGCGATCAACATGGTAATCACATAAACATTGTGCAATTTCGCGAAGAGCAAGGTGGGAATTAAAATTGCGGCAAGGATGATCAATCCCCCCATTGTAGGCGTTCCCTGCTTTGCCAATTGCCCCTCCAAACCAAGATCACGCACCGTTTCACCAATTTGTTGTTTTTGCAACATTCCGATTAATCGTTTTCCAAAAACCATGGAAACGATCAACGAAGTGATGAGTGCCATTCCTGCGCGGAACGAAATGTATTCAAACAATCCAGCTCCTGGAAAGTCGAGTCCGTTGAGATATTCAAACAAATAGGTCAGCATTACTTATTGAGTTTGGTGAATAGTTCTTTTACTGTAGCGAAATCGTCGAAATCGTGACGAACGCCTTTAATTTCCTGGTATTTCTCGTGTCCTTTTCCGGCAATGAGAATAATATCTTTCGGTGCTGCCATGGACACCGCTGTTTTGATGGCTTGCGCGCGATCTGTAATCGAGAGCGTCTTCTTGAAATTCGCCCCATCGACACCTGTCATCATTTCTTCAATGATTTGATCTGGATCTTCGGAACGTGGATTATCGGAAGTAAGAATGACTTTGTCCGACAATTTACAGGCAATTTCTGCCATCATCGTGCGCTTGGTGCGATCG
>JBNKGN010000160.1:0-7554 GCA_050289845.1 Crocinitomicaceae bacterium
CGCAAGTAAGTTTGAGCGAGCCAATAATTGTAAAGGAAATTTTCAGGATCGGCCTTTTGTTTCTCAATGAAGAAATCTTCAAACACTGTGTTCTCATAGACAGGGTTTAGCTGTTCTTTAGTCGATTTCTGATATTCCGAGTATTTCTTCGAGTACTTTAAGTCTGGAAAAGCAATCCCCGCTGCATCTGTGATGCGAACAGAAAAATACGGTGCTCCTGAAGGCTCAGCAAGTTTCACCAATAAGCGGTTATTTCCTGCAGGAATATTCAATTTTACGTTGTATGCATCCAAGTCTGTATCGACATCTTTACTGCCTTCGAAAATCAAAGCATCGTTCAACCAAACTTTAATTTTTGACGATGAAGCAATGCGAATGTATCCCTCTCGTGCCGTCGCATTATTGAAAAACGTTTGCGCGTAATGCACACCAGAACCATATTCTGCGTGATTGGAAAAATGCGTATAACCATCGTGTGAATACGGTGCATCGTACCAATTCAAAACACCGTTACTATTGGCATTAAAGTCTTCTTCACTGATGGCGATTTGTTCCGGTGGATAAATGGCATCAATTCCACTGTTGTTCAGGTTTTCGAAAGCCCCACAGAATTGCCATTCGCGAATGGTCGTAATCATTCCAATGGAACGATTGTATCCCGCAAAATTGTTGGCCCGACGATCCGTAATTGCCTTCAAATAGTACATTGCCTCTCGCAGCGTTCTATTTTTAATTTGTCGTTGGTTGATTTTGTCGATCAATGCCACTGTTCGGTTGTCAAAGCCATCGCTCAAGTAATCACTGAAAAACATATTCTCGTTCCACAAGGCGTACAAATACATTTCCCAATTTTCATCGGCCAATATTTTTTCAATCAATGCAGCATCTACAGAGGATTTTCCTGTTTCTTTCTCAACGAGAATTCTCGAGATATGCGTTTCAATATTTGGGTTTTGATTCTCAGCGGCTTTTACTTGCTGAACTGCATTCGATCGGTCATTCTCCATCACAGATTTCCAATAGTCTGTTTTTTGAGAATAACTCAAGGATGTCATTAAAATTGATAATGACAGGATAAAAGTCTTTTTCATAGGTTTTTTTACCGTGTTAATTTGAGTCCCTCAAAATACGCATTTATGTTTTTGAAGCGATTTAAATTCGATATATTTTCAAATAAAAAAACACGTAAAACCACGTTAAAACACTGTTTTTCTTATTCTTAACTCAAATCACAAACCGTAGACTTATTTCTGTCTTATTTTCTGATTTCAACGAATCATCCAGCCGCAATTAAGAAACATGTGTATTAAATGAGAAGTCTCTTGCTTTATTGTTGCATGGGATTAGCTACTTAACGCTTTCCCGCATTGATTGCAGTACTTTGAATCCAGCGGATTTTTCTTTCCACAACTTTCACAGGGACTGTTTTTTTTGTCTTTGACTTTGTATCGAGACATTTCAACGGAAATCAAACCTGTAGGCACCGCAATGATCACATATCCCAGAATCATCATTAAAGACGAAAGGATTTTCCCCAAATCTGTTGTCGGTGTGATATCTCCATAACCAACCGTAGTGGTTGTAACAATCGCCCAATAAATACTAGCGGGTATCGATTCAAACCCATTTTCACCCGATTCAATTACATACATTAACGTTCCTGCAAGGATCATCATCATTACTACAAAAATCATGAATACCATTATTCGGTAATAACTTGCTCTGAGTGAGTGCGCCAATGCTTGTGACTCTTCAGTAAAACGGCTCAATTTAAGTATTCGATAAATCCGCAATAATCGTAAGGCACGAATTGCTCTAAGTGACGTGTATCCTGAAATAAATGGGCTAATAAATGTAGGAATGATGGAAATGACATCGATAAGTCCCCACCAACTAAAAACGTATTTCCAAGGCTTTGGTGAAATCCAGATTCGAAGGAGGTATTCAAGGGTAAATATGCTTGTGAAAATCCATTCCGAATAAAAAAGGAATTCAGCATATTCTTCGCGCCATTTGGGAACGCTTTCGAAGAGAACGACAAGCACGGAAATAAGGATTAAGCATAGTAAAATAACGTCAAAATTCTTCCCAGCTCTCGTGTCGGTGCCGAATACTATCGTATGCAAGCGTTTCTTCATATTTTAAAGATACACATTCGAGAAATGTGTGCAAGTAAAGTGCTTAACGATCGTCGATATTATCGATTGAAACAAAAAATAGTTGAATATATTCGTTACCTTTTCCTAGACTATCATTTTAATCAAAACAATCGGTGTGAGTAATTTTTCTGAGTTTCCACAATGCTATTTCGACACGGTAAAAGATTATCCTGCCTGGTTAATTGCTACGGCATTCTTTGTGCCTTTCGTCGGTGGAACGGGTATCTATTTGTACAAGACACGGCATGCACGCTCCTGGCGTAAGGGCATTTATCCTCCCAAATTAAAGCTCACCGAAGACAATTTACTTGAGGCTTATTTGGCTCTTGGTTCTTTGTTGATATTGCTTGATTATAAGGCATCAAAAGACAAAACAAAATACATCAACAGCTACTTCAATCGCTACTTCGTGAAGTCAAATTACAATTTTGGAGATTCGCTTGTATTCAGTATGCGGCATCCCATCAAAATTGACTCGGTTAGCGATTGGTTGGCCCAACATTTGGTCTCGGAAGGAGAACGTGCGCAGGTAATCTATTTTTTGACAGGACTCGCCATGTTGGACGGTACGTTATCCCAACGTGAACTTCAATTTTTAGAAGTAATTAATCGAAAATTGGGATTGGCGAAAGAAAATTTGGAGCGCGTTATTTCTATTTACAGTGAATACAAGGCTCAAAACAAAAGCACCGAAGATAAACGTAGCCGACAGCCCAAAAAACCATCAGAAGCTCATCGCTATGCAGCTATTCTCCATTTATCCCTCCAGCCCAGTCTGGTGGAATTAAAGAAACGGTATCGTGCGCTTGCGAAAGAACATCACCCCGATCGATTCTCACAATCATCGGAGGCACAACAGCGTTTGGCTCAGGCCACTTTTCAAGAAATTCAAGCTGCTTATGAATTCTGGCTCAAAAAATTAACGGTATAAAAAAGCCGACTCAAATTAATGAGCCGGCACTTTTAGGTTTCGCGTTGCAATTATTTTAAAACAATCGTTACACGGCGATTTTCGCTATTGTTTTCTTTATTGTCTGCACCATGATGCTCTGCAGCCTCACCTTGCACAATTGAAATCATCTGACTGCGGTTCACTCCTTGATCTAACAAGTAAGCATATACTTTCTTCACTCGTTCTCCAGATAGTTTGAAGTTTCCAAACTCAGAACCTTCTTCTGAAGCGTATCCTTTGATGTAAATTGTTTCGTCAGGATTCTCTTTCAAGTAGTCAACCACTTTTGCAAGTCCAGCTTTTTCCTTGTTTTCATCGAATGTGCTTTTCGCTTGCTCGTAATAGATTGTGTATTCCAATTTCAGTTTCTCTTCTTCGATTATTTTTTCGACTACTACGGTATCAACGATTGGATCTGATGCCACATAAACCGTATCCGTTACTGGTGTTGGAAGAATGTCCACAATTGGTTTTGGCGATTTATTGCACATTTTGAATCCAATAAGAATCTCGTGTGATCCAGAGGACACTTTCGCCAAATCAGTCATCGCGTACTGATACGCATACGCCACTTGAACTTTGTCGTTAATGTTCAATCCCAAACGTCCAAGCACTCCAGCATTGTGACGGTATCCAACACCCAACTGGAATATATTCTTCACGTTCAATAAGAGGTTTCCATCAATTTGGTGCTGTCCAGCCGTCCCATTTTTATACAAAATAGAAGGCGTCACGGACACCTTTTCCAACTTCCCAAATCGGTATCCCATATAGCCGACCATGTGTCGTGAGTTCGTTACAATACCCGAAGCGGAAGGCGACAAATTAGAAGATGTTTCCATGATATTTGGCACTGAGAAGCTCAATTGAAAGTTCTTCAGCGTATACACCAATCCAAACTCGGAATAGAATGCCATCCCTTTTTGTCTTCCCATGAAAAGCGACGGATCTGTTTCTACCTGAATGGTTGATCCTGAAAAATCAAACGAATGTTGATTGATTCCTGCACCGATCCCTAATCTCAAATTGTGCATCTCACCAAAATTCAAGCGATAGGCATAGATTCCTTGTGCGTTAACGCGTGTTAGGGTTCCCATCCGATCCAAAGTTACCTTTCCTCCAAGGGACATATTTTTGGCAACTTCAAAACTTCCGTTCACATAACTAATCTGTGGTGCTCCGTTGAATTGAGACCATTGCCCCAAATGGCCAATGTGCACACTTCCACAACCAGATTCTCCCGCATACGCTGGGTTTAACTTCAGTTTATTGAATTCGTAGAGATTTGTTTCTTCTACTTGCTGTGCATTTCCCCAATGGGCGATTAACGCAAAACTCAAGAGTACTAATAAATTATTTTTCATCATTCTGTATCTTTAAACCAATTCTATCTTACAATTGTGATAAATCCTTTGAAGCTCACGTTGTCATTACACTGGATGATGTAATAGTACACTCCTTCAGGTAGAATCTCTCCTCCTTCTGTTCGACCATCCCAGGTGTTATCGTACGCATTTGTCTCGAAAACTTGTGTCCCCCATCGATTAAAGATTTGAACATTGCATCCTTCCGTATAGCCAACATTCTCCAATACCCAGTAATCATTGTCACCATCTGCATTCGGAGTAATCACATCATTTACGGTTACCAACTCCAAACACGCTTCGGTAATATTGATGGTTACGTCTTGTGTTTCTGTTGTCGTATTACCTTGATTGTCTGTAAAAGTCCAGGTAATCACATAATCTCCAGGAACCGTCATTGGAAGAACAGCATCATTAGTGATCGTCACTTCGCCACCACAATCATCTGTAGCGGTTGGCGTTACCAATGTTAACAATTGACAATCGACTACAATCGGTGTTAAAGTTGCTTGATCTGCAACAGGTCCTGTTACGTCTTGAATGATTACGTTTTGAGTTTGTGCGGATATATTTCCTGCCGCATCTGTATACATCCATGTTACCACATAAGCACCGATATCGGTGAAAGGCAAATCAGCATCGTTGGTTACTGCAACAAAACCTGTACAATTATCTGTTGCCGTAGGTGCCGTCAATGTTGCCAAAGAACAATCCGCGATGACATCGGATAAGCTCAAAGCATCTGGTGTCGGTGCACTGATATCGTTAATAATTACTTTTTGCACTTGAGTTTCAACATTTCCGTTACCGTCGTCATACGTCCAAGTCACAATGGTTGTCCCTTGAAGTGTGATCGGCAAATTCGCATTATGCACTCCTGCAATTGTTCCTGCACAGTTATCTGTCGCTGTAGGTGCTGTTAAGGAACTCACGGAACATTCTGCAGTGATATTTGGCAAGTTGGCTACATCCACAACTGGAGCGATATTGTCATCGATTACGATGTTTTGTGTTTGGGTTGAGAAATTTCCATTACCATCGTCGTAAGTCCAAACAATTGTCGTCGTTCCTTGCGTGGTAATTGGCAGTGTTGCTGTTGTCGTTCCCAATACTGTTCCACTACAATTATCTGATGCTGATGGAGCCGTGAGTGTTGTTACCTGACAGATTCCCGTCACATCGTCTAATACAGCAAGATCTGCCGCAGGTGCAGTAACATCGGTAATGATGACATTTTGATTTTGCGTCGACGCATTTCCATTCGCATCGGTATACGTCCATGTTATAACCGTTGTTCCTTGTGTCGTAATCGGAAATGTCGTTGCTGTTGTTCCTACTACAAATCCACTACAGTTATCTGTCGCACTTGGAGCAGTTATACTTGCAACTGAACATTCAGCAATCACATCTGGAAGGTTTCCTAAATCAGGAACCGGTGCTGTAACGTCTTGAATGATCGCATTCTGATTCTGTGTAATAACGTTTCCATTGCCATCGTCATACGACCAGGTAACTACAGTGGTCCCTTGGGTGGTGATCGGAAATGAAGTCGAAGTCACTGCCGTAACGACTGCACTACAATTATCCGTAGAAGTTGGTGGTGTGATGGAAGCTACTTGGCACTGTGCAATTACATCTGGCAATGCAGCCACGTCTGGCACAGGTGCTGTTACGTCATCTACAATCACGTTTTGTGGAACAACAATGCTGTTTCCTGCCATATCAGTGAACGTCCATGAAATTGTATACGTTCCTTCAGCTGTATAAAGTAATGGATCAGACGTAGTTCCAGTAATTGTTCCGTCACAAAAATCGGTTGTTGTTGGCGCCGTTACCACAACTTCGCATTCACCTAAAAGATCTGGTAAAATAACCATTACGGGATCTGTCACATCTGGTGAACACTGACCGAACGAATGTACGCTGCCAAAAACGATCGAGAGCATAGTAAGCAAAAATCCCTTCTTGATGCTGAAAAATGTGCAATTATGCATGGCTTGCTTGTTTTTAATGGTGTGCATGTGTGCTTTCCAATTCATTTGTTTTGATTTTGATCCGAATCGAGTGAATCGTTTCGAAAGTAATGCACCTTCCAAAAGACATTGGAAGGTGCATTTTTATTTATTGAATAATGATTATTGACTTCACTAAGATTTGATCTGTTTCTGTCGTCACTCTCACGAAGTATTCGCCACGAGCAAGTCCAGAGACATTTACTTCTCCTGTTGCTGTAGAGTGAAGTACCTGAATGATTCGTCCTTGCACGTCTTGAAGTTCAATATGCTTGATTTCTCCGTCCAATGCAATATGGAATGTCCCGTCAACTACTGGGTTCGGATACACATTGAAGTTTGTTTCCGCGATTTGCTCAATGCCGACAGAATTGATCGTTACACATGCCGATGTATCCACACATCCATCTTGATTGATAATCACCGCGTATGACCCATTGGCTGTAGCAATGAAGTTTTGATTGGTTCCGTCAGATACTGGCGCTCCGTTCAAACAGTTGATCCATTGGTAGCTATCGGCATTTCCATTGTTTGCGGAAATCTCTACTCCACTCACCAAAGTTGTTGTTACATCAACTCCTGTAATGGTCACTGTTTGATCTTGCGTTGAAATGTTACCATTTCCATCGTCGAAGGTCCAAGTCACAACTGTTGTTGCTGTCACAGGGAAGACTGTTGTAGTCGTTCCAGTAATGGTTCCAGAACAGTTATCTGTCGCCGTTGGTGCCATTACCGTAGCAGAACACAATCCTTGCACATCTGGTAAATTGGTAACGTCCGCAACTGGTGCCGTAACATCATTTACAATCACCGTTTGCGTTTGGGTGGCTGCATTACCACTTGCATCTGTAAATGTCCAAGTTACAGTATACGTACCCTGCGTTGTATATGAGACAGGATCCGTTGTTGTTCCAATGACTGTTATTCCTCCACAAGCATCGGTTGCCGTTGGTGCGGTTACTACTGCACTACATTCGCCAGTCACTGTTGGAAGCGAAACGACATCTGGCACTGGTGCTGTGATATCCGTAATAATTACGTTTTGGTTTTGGAACGATATGTTTCCA
>JBNKGN010000161.1:0-7463 GCA_050289845.1 Crocinitomicaceae bacterium
AGAGGAATTGGTGGATTGGATCGTAGACGTGACCGAAGAACATAACCCGTTGTCGATTGCCGATTTTTGCGCTGGTTCTGGCTGTATTGCACTCGCATTGAAGTCTGTTTTTACAACGTCCGAGGTTGTTGCGGTAGAGTTGTCGCAAGAAGCCATTTCGCTGATCGAAGAAAACGTTCGGTTGACGCAATTGGACATTTCCACGATTGAATGTGACGTATTAAAGGAATTGCCGACGGCATTAACAAATCGAAAGTGGGATCTAATTGTTTCCAATCCTCCCTATATTCCCGTGAGCGACAAAAAAATGATGGCGCCGAATGTGCTCGAATATGAACCAGAGATGGCATTGTTCGTGTCCAACGAAGACCCCTTGATTTTTTACAGGGAAATCGCTCAAAAATGTACGACAATTCTCAAGGAAAATGGGTGGGTTTATTTGGAAATCCATGAAAATTTAGGACAGGAAGTTGTGGCACTTTTGGAAAGCCTACATTTTGTTAACATTGAACTGCGGAAAGATTTGCAAGGGCGTGATAGAATGGTGCGCGCACAAGTGGTATCTTTCGCCCCATGAATGCCAGTGAAGCTCAATTAGAAATAGCGCGATTAACAGAGGAACTCAACCGTCACAATCATTTGTATTACGTCGTTTCGAGTCCAGAAATCTCTGATTACGATTTTGATATGCTCCTCAAAAAATTGCAGGAGTTGGAAGAACAATTCCCGGCTTTGGCATCTCCAGTCTCACCAACAAAACGCGTAGGTGGAGACATTACCAAGAAGTTTGAAACAGTGGTGCACCGCTATCCAATGCTCTCACTTTCCAATACATATTCAGAAGAAGAAATTCAAGATTGGGTAACGCGGATAGCCAAATTGACGGAAGCCGAAATCGAGTTTGTGTGTGAACTGAAATACGACGGTGTGGCGATTGGAATTCAATATCTCGATGGGGTATTGCAACAGGCCGTAACCCGAGGCGACGGAACACAAGGAGAAAATGTCACGAGCAATGTCAAAACGATACGCACGATTCCTTTGCAATTGACGGGTGATTTTCCTCAGGATTTTGAAATTCGTGGAGAGATCTTTTTTCCCTTAGAAAATTTCCAAAGATTAAACGAACAACGCCGCGATGACGGCGAACCTGAATTTGCCAACCCGAGAAATACAGCTTCAGGAACCCTTAAAATGCAAGACTCGAAGGTGGTTGCAGAACGCGGATTGGATTGTTTCCTTTACGGCGTTTATGGCACGGATGCAGCGGATGGGCATTTTGAAACGGTAAACAAAGTCGCTGATTGGGGATTTAAAATTCCACCGACGTCGGAGCGCTATATTGAGAAAACAAAAAGCTTAGAGGGCGTAATGGATTTTATTCATTACTGGGACAAACAACGTGCCCAGTTGCCTTTTGAAATAGACGGGATTGTTATTAAAGTCAACGATTACGATCAACAGGAAGAACTTGGATTTACCGCAAAATCCCCAAGATGGGCGATCGCCTACAAATTCAAAGCAGAACGCGTTCAAACAACTTTGGAAGAGGTTACTTATCAAGTTGGACGGACAGGAGCGGTAACGCCTGTAGCAAATTTGAAACCCGTTCAGTTGGGAGGAACGACAGTTAAAAGAGCGTCTTTGCACAATGCCGATCAAATAGAAAAATTGGATTTGCACCTCCAGGATCAGGTGTATGTAGAAAAGGGAGGGGAAATTATCCCGAAAATTGTTGGGGTGAATTTGGACGAACGGAATGACAACGCGCCAAAAGTGGTGTTCATTGAGAATTGTCCTGAATGTGCTGCCCCGCTGGTTCGCAATGAAGGCGAAGTACAACACTATTGTATCAACGATCTCGGTTGTCCACCGCAAATCAAAGGGAAAATTGAACATTTTATCAGCCGTAAAGCCTTAAATATTGACGGTTTGGGTGCTGAAACAGTCGACGCTTTGGTAGATGCAAATTTGATAGAAAACTACGCAGATTTATACGATCTCACCTTTGATCAGGTGGTCAATTTGGAGCGAATGGCAGACAAATCAGCCAACAACTTAATCGACGGAATCGCTGCTTCGAAAACAATTCCGTTTGAGCGTGTGCTGTTCGGATTGGGAATTCGCTTTGTCGGAGAAACCGTTGCCAAAAAATTAGCGAAGCATTACAAATCAATAGAAGCGATTGAAAACGCAAGTTTTGACGATCTGCTAACGGTAGACGAAATCGGAGAGAAAATTGCCAATTCCATTCGATTTTTCTTCGAAAATGAGGCAAACGTCGCATTGGTTGAACGTTTAAAAACGGCAGGATTGCAATTTGTGATGGAAGAAAAAGAAGGGGCATCCAACAAATTTGAAGGAAAATCCTTTGTTGTTTCAGGAGTATTCAACGCGTTTTCTCGCACGGAATTAAAAGAAGTGATCGAATCGAATGGCGGTAAAAACGTCGGATCAATTTCAAAAAATACAGACTATCTCGTAGCAGGAGATAAAATGGGACCCGCGAAATTGCAGAAAGCAACTGACTTGGGAGTGCAGATTATTTCAGAGGACGAATTTATAGCATTGTTGAATGAGGGATAAAAGTTATTGGGGAGCCACCCGAAAGGTTTTGTTGGTCGTGAACTATACATCTTTGGATGAAGTACATGCGTTCCGAAATGCTATAAAATCGGTCGGACTGAATGTGAACGACTGTGTACTTCTCGCGCTTGTTCCCTCAAAAAAAGAACAAAAAATGCTAACGGAAATTCACTCCGTAGTATATGCCAGTGAAAAAGAAATTAACCTTCTGGGGCAGTGGAAGAATGAATCCTTACAAAAGTCATTGAATCACTTTTACGATTTAGTACTTGTGATTGGTGCGCAGGGTAACAAAGCAATGAAACACATTAAAAAAGTAAAAAACACCATCTCTGTAGGAGTCAACACAAATACTGATTTTTTAACAGTTCAACTGCATAGTGAGGACAATTCCCCTGAGCATTTGCTTAATTTTGTAAAACGAACACTCGAAAAAATAATATAACATGAATAATCCATTTTTAGGATCAGGAGTTGCGCTGGTAACGCCTTTCAATGATGATTTATCGATTGATTTCAATGCATTAAAAAAATTGGTGCGCTATCAAATCGATAATGGGACCGACTTTCTGGTTGTGCAAGGGACAACAGGAGAATCTCCAACCTTAAGCATGGATGAAAAACGCGAAGTTTTGCACGTCGTTCAAGAAGAAAATGCAGGGCAATTAAAAATCGTTTTTGGTATTGGAGGTAACAACACTGTCGAAATTGGGAAAACATTGAGAACAATGAGTAACGAGGGAATCGACGGAATTCTTTCGGTGTCTCCTTACTACAACAAACCTACGCAAAAGGGAATTATAGCGCATTACAAGCACCTGGCAGATAGTACCGATTTACCTATTATTTTATACAACGTTCCAGGAAGAACAGGATCGAATGTAAGTGCTGCGACAACGCTTGAATTGGCAGATATCTATAATATTGTCGCAATGAAAGAAGCGTCGGGTGACTTTAGTCAAATTATGGAAATCGCACAGTACAAACCCAAAGGATTTGGTTTATTGTCCGGTGATGATGCGATTACGATGCCGATGATTGCGGCAGGTGCGGATGGTGTTATTTCCGTAGTAGCCAATGCTTTTCCAAAACGTTTTTCCGAGATGGTGCATGCCTCTTTGGAAGGAGATTTTGCGAAAGCCCGCGAAGCGCATTACGATTTGTTGCCAATTACACACATGCTTTTTGAAGAAGGAAATCCTGGAGGCGTGAAAGCCGCGTTGCACTCTCAGGGAATAATGAAACCAACCATGCGTTTGCCGTTATACCCAATATCAGAAGGATTAAAAACGCGTATCGAAGCGGAAACCGCAAAATTGACAGGAAACAAATGATCCAAGCCAACGAAATTATTGCTGCCGTCAAGGCCGCACAAAGCATAGTGATCACAAGTCACAAATCTCCTGATGGTGATTCCGTGGGGAGTTCGTTGGGGTTGAAACGATTTATCCACGCACTGGGTAAAGAAGCGATTATTTGTCATCCTGATCCGTGCCCCAATTTTGTTGAATGGGCGAAACGAAACGACCGTATTATTGACTTTGAACAAGATGAGCAAGAAGTAAAAGACGCCATGGACAAAGCTGATTTGATTTTTGCACTTGATTACAACGGGGCAATGCGTCTTGGCGAAAGAATGGGGAATGTGTTTCTTACGTGTACTGCGAAGAAAATAATGATCGATCATCACCTGAATCCAGATGATTTTGTGGATATCGCCGTTTCCGAACCAGCAACAGGATCGACATCGCAATTGATTTACGAATTGATTGAAGCGTCTGGTAATGCCAATTTAACGAATGCAGAAATGGTAGAACCGTTGTATCTGGGAATTGTAACGGATACTGGGTCTTTTCGTTTTGATTCGGTAAATGCTCGAACACACGAAGTAGTTGCCAAAATGTTAGCGACAGGGATGAATCACACGGCGGTACACGAACAGACTTTTGACGGAAATCGTATTGATAAATTGAAATTACGTGGGTATGCCGTCGCTGAAAAATTGGAAATTCTCCCCGAGTACAAAGTGGCCATTATTTCCCTTTCTGGAGAGGAGTTACGGCGGTTCCATTTTATCAAAGGAGACACCGAAGGCTTAGTGAACGTAGCGCTTTCCGTGGAAGGAGTGGAAGTGGCAGCCTTTTTTGCTGAGAAAGACGGTGTCGTAAAAATTTCCTTTCGATCCAAAGGTGCCCCTGTAAATGTTTTGGCTGGCGATCATTTTGGTGGTGGCGGTCATAAATTCGCAGCTGGTGGAGTTAGCGAAGAGGGACTCGAAAATACAATTGCAAAATTCAAACAAGTACTTCCCGACTATTTTTAATGCAGAGAATCAGTTACATAGCGCTTTTATTCTTGTTTGTGGGTTGCAATGAGCCAGAAACAATGCCGCATAAACAACCCATCGATTGGGATGCACGCAAATCAAGTACGTTCAATAAAGGATTGGCAGAAAAGCAGAATACGGACATTCAGTTGTTTCTTGAAATGCGTCCCGATTGGAAAATGAAGGAAACAGGAAGTGGATTACGGATCTGGATTTACGAACACGGTGAAGGGGAGGTTCCAAAGCCTGATGAAATCGCTGAGATTGAATACGAAATTACACTTCTGAGCGGGGAGGCTTGCTACAAGACAGAAGACGATGAATACGAAGAAGTCGTTGTGGATCGCAGCGATTTGGAAACAGGAGTGCAGGAAGCGTTGAAATTAATGCATGTCGGGGATCGCGCTAAGTTGATTATTCCTAGCCATATTGGCCATGGACTCCTGGGAGATTTTGATAAAATTCCACCTTTGAAAACACTGGTAATTGATTTGAAACTAATCGGTTTGAAGAAATGATAAAATTAACTTTTGTACTTCTCTTGTTGCTAGCTGTCACTTCATGTGATACGCAGGGAGTGAAAAAGACAGGGAAATCAGACGTTCCTGTAAACTCAAAAACACCTGCTAAGGGCAACGCGGTTGTCAAGGATACCAATAGTATTGATTTGGATGCCAAGTATAAAGTGGTAGATGACATGAAGCTTAGTAATGGTATCAAAATCAAATGGTTCAAGCATGGGCAAGGAGATGTTGTAAAAGACGGCGACATGGTAGATATTGACTACAAAGTCTATCTGGAAAACGGAGAAATGATAGACGGGAATTCGCTTCGAAAACTACCGAGTTTTCCCTATATGGTCGGTTTTCAAATGCAACCAGGTTGGGATTTTGCCTTGCGTGAATTGCGCATAGGCGATCATGTGGAGATTTTTATTCCGTATCAATTGTCGAGAGGTGAAAAAGCAATCGAAGGGTTGATGCCCGAGAAATCCAATAACATTCTTAAAATTCACGTCATTGGACTGCACAAGCCCGACAAGGAATTAGAAGGTGGTACCCGAATTTGGATGATGAAGGAAAACAAAAACAACAAAGAGCTTTTTGGTCCCGGAAAACGTGTATATTTCCATTGCTACATCTCATCTCCATCCAACCCAATGTATTACGATACGCAAGTTGAAAACAACCCATTTAATTACGGTTACGATGAGCCAGGACTCGTGCCAGGTCTGCGAAAAGCGTTAATTAATGCTAAAAAGGCAGATTTGATGTTGGTGCACGTACCAGCGGCAGAAGCCTATGGAAACAAAGGATATCTCGATGTTGTTAAAGCCAACGAAGATCTTTTCTACAGAGTCTTCGTAATGGAAGTGAAAAATAAATAGTCTCAAATGTTTATCTTTGAGGCGCAAGTTAAAGCCAGAACAATTACAATCTATGCGAATTCTCATTATTTCCCTCTTCGCCCTTAATGCTACTTTTGGATTCTCCCAAAAAATTATTGATACGTTAGAGACAGAACACGGACGCATGTTCATTTATGCGAACAGAACGTGGATGTATGAAGAAGACCTCAATTTTGATGGTGTTATGAATCCACATTTGGATCAAATTATTCGCGCTGACTCTAACTTGAACTTTAAACAGAACTGGAACACGGACATTTGTTATACTTCAGATCTTTCCAACGACGTGAATCAAATCAAAGATACGATTTGGATATGCCTGGAAGACAGCGAAAGTGATAGCTTGGACGATACTTTTTACATGCCTTTTGACGGAAGAATCACTTCGCATTTTGGTTGGCGTCACGGACGAAATCACAACGGAACGGATATCGACTTGAACACGGGAGACACCGTTCGCGCTGCCTGGGGAGGGAAAGTACGTTATGCAAAATACAACGACGGCGGTTTCGGTAACTTGGTGGTTATTCGTCACCACAATGGATTGGAGACATTCTATGCGCATTTGGAGAAACATTTGGTCGTGCCAAATCAAATTGTAGAGCCTGGGGATGTAATCGGTCTCGGCGGAAATACAGGACATTCGTACGGTTCACATTTGCATTTCGAAGTGCGTTTCTACGACATTCCAATCGATGCAGAAAAAATAATCGATTTCGACAAAGGCGAAGTCATCAACGAAAATTTATTGGTCCACCGAGGCTTATTTAAACCAGGGTCAACTACTTATGCTTCTGCAACACCAGTGGCGAGTAGTGGGTCAAAATATTACCGTATCCGCTCTGGAGACACGCTTTCAGGAATCGCATCAAAAAATAGAACCACCGTTTCTAAGTTGTGTCAATTGAACGGAATTCGCCCAACAACAGTTTTACAAATCGGACGAAATATCCGAATTCATTAAGGAACAATATAAATGATCAATTTTCGTAATCAACCTATGAGATTAAGTACCAATATCGTCGGAATCATTAGCGGAGTGCTTCTAATGACCTCTTGTAATGGATATAACGAGTTATTGAAGAGCGATGATTACGATAAGAAATTGGCAGCGGCGAACGAGTATTACGAAGAAGGAGCTGT